>JACXTQ010000049.1 GCA_016919605.1 Methylovulum sp. | reverse complement strand
GCGGGTCGATTGGAACATGCACGAACTCAATATTGAAGACATCATCGACCGTGCTATTGCCGCCACCTCGGCACTGGTCGCCAACAAGCCGGTACAGCTTTGCAAAACCATTGAAGAAGCGTTGCCATTGTGCGAAGGTGACCGCGACCGCCTGATCCAAGTTGTCATCAATTTGATCTCCAATGCGGTCAAATTTACTGACCGAGGCAAAGTGACGTGTCGGGCGCAGCTTAAGGGCGGCGAGTTGGTGGTCAGCGTCGCCGACAGCGGTTGCGGTATCAAGCCGGAAGATCAACCACTGGTATTTGAAAAATTTAAGCAAGTGGGCGACACCTTGACCGACAAACCCAAAGGCACGGGTTTAGGTTTACCCATCTGTAAGGAGATTATCGAGCATCATGGCGGACATTTATGGTTGGAAAGCGAAGTGGACGTAGGTAGCACTTTCTTATTTTCATTGCCGTTACCGCAACAACGCTATCCTGATACGACCCTTATGACCCAAGACGGCGAAGCCATTAGCTTAGTTTGGCAAAGCAACCGCGAAGCGTTGGCGATTGCTTTGCAAACTGGTCTTAAACCCGTTACTGAACTCGCCCAAAACCCAACTTACAATATCTTAATCATTGATGATGATGTCAATATCCGTGAGTTCTTACAGCAAGAATTAAGCACCGAAAACTATGTCGTCCGCGAAGCCAGCAGCGGCAGCGAAGGGTTGGCGATGATTGCCGCACAACAGCCTGACTTAATTTTGCTGGACGTAAAAATGCCGCACCTGAACGGTTTTGCCGTCGCGGCGCGGCTACATACCAACCCTGCCACCCTGCATATCCCTATTATTTTACATACCGTTGCTGAAGATAAGCTATTGGCGGAACAATTGGGGATAGACTACTATTTGACCAAGCCCGCCAAGGACATGGACTTATTGGCCGCTGTACGGCAGGTTTTGGCAACAGAGTCACCGCACAAAAAAATCCTAATATTTTCTGACGGCGATATCCAGCACGATAGTTGGGCGTTAGGATTGTATGAGTACGGCTATCAGGTCAATATAGCCGCTACTATTGAGGAAGGCTTGGCGCTGGCGGCAAGCTTACAACCACAGCTCGTGTTCGCCGATGCGGCACTGGCGATTGAACACCAGCTTATCAAACGTCTGCGGGTGGAATTGGGGCTGGACAAAACCTTTTTCACTCTCTTAGATAATCCTCATGAACCCTGAAATCAAACTCAAGCGCCTATGCCAAAAAGGCCATGCCTCCCAGCTTATCGGAAAGTTTCTCGCTGACCGAACGCACCCGCTGGCGATAATTGACCTGAATGGTGACTGCTTGTTAGGTGATGGCAATGAGGGTAGCCGTCAGCCGATTAGCGTTGAAGGCAATAACTTGGGATGGGTGTGCGGATCACCCGAAGATGCGAGCTTGTTGGCGGCCTTTATCAGTTATATGGCGCAAAAAGAGTTTGAAAGCAAATTACTCGCGCAAGAAACCCTAAGCAAATACAAGGAATTGACGCTCTTGTACAAACTGGGCGAAAAAATCGCTGCTTGTCTGGACATTGACGAACTCGCCGACTTGACATTGGTTGAAGCCCGAAGCTTTCTACCCAGCGGCCAGGACATCCATCTGGGCATACTGCTGGCTGGACAAGAAGACGGGCAATTGACCATTTGTGCAGGACAAGGCGAATTGTTTCAGGTTGGGAGCCAATTAGCAAGCATCGACGGCATTACCCAACAGGTATTGGCCTCAGGCAATACCGAAATTGTCAATGAGGTTTGGCAAGACCCACGCTACCAAGCCTGCGGTGGATCATTGGGCAATATCCAAGCCATGTTGTGCGCTCCCTTGAAAACGCGCGATAAAACGTTTGGCGTGCTCAGTGTCGTCAGCCGTTCATCGGTTTACTTTAGTGCCGCCGAAGCCAAAGTGCTGAATTTATTGGCAACCCAAGTCGCCTTAGCAATTGCCAGAGTACACTTAATCCATGATCGGGTAGCCCAAGAGCGTCTGCAAGAATCGCTTAAACTCTCCCATAGCATCCAAATGGGCATGTTATCGACCGCTTTCCCACGTTTTAGTGACGGTCAACCCATTGATTTGTTCGCAGTAATGGAACCGGCCCGTGAAGTCAGCGGCGACTTTTATGATTTTTTCCATCTGGATCACAAAACCTTACTATTGGCGATTGGTGACGTGTCGGACAAAGGCGTGCCCGCCGCCTTGTTTATGGTCATGGTCAAAACCTTAATCCGCGCGATCGCCAAACAACATACCCAACCCCATCAAGTCTTAGCGGCGCTTAATCCCGAATTATGCCGTGATAACGAAGCATCTATGTTCGTCACGCTGTTTTTAGCGACCCTTGATTTAGATACCCATATTTTGACCTACAGTTTTGGCGGCCATAATCCGCCGCTCTATGTGTCCCGCTATGGAATCGTCACCATGCTGACCGGCGATTCAGGAACCGCTCTGGGCATTATTGACGGTGTCAGCTTTAACAGCCAAACCCTCCAACTTAACCGAGGCGACAGCCTGTTGCTGTATACCGACGGCATCAGCGAAGCGATGGACAAAGATTACAACGCTTATGGCGAAGCGCGTCTTTGTGAACTATTAACCGGATTGGCCCACAACAACGCCCAAGAACTTTCCGACACCATTATCGCCGATGTCATCGCGTTTACCGCCGGAGCCGAACAATCCGATGACATCACCTTATTGGCACTGCAAATAGGCAAACAGTGAACAGCCCAACACGCTTACGGCGACTATTGTTTTGGACATCGGCCATTAAAGCCACCAACCCTGTTTTATTCTGAATGGGCAGAACGCATGAACACAAACAACGCAAGCCACGGCATCGCCAAGGCTAACCGCCATTTTTCCTTGCAATTTCCCAACACCATAGAATCCTTAGCAGTACTGGCGGAACACTTAGAAATATTTGGTATTTCAATTGGTTGGGAAGATACCACCATCATGCAAAT
>JACXTQ010000381.1 GCA_016919605.1 Methylovulum sp. | reverse complement strand
GCGACAAACGCCAGCAGGCGGCGGATGTTGATTTGCATCAACGCCAACAATGCCCCGTAGACGACACTGATTAGGCCTAAGGTCAGCACAAAGCCACCCCATTGTTCGGCAACCCCTGGCAAAATCGGCAGGATAAAACGGATCAGGGCGTACAGCCCTAGCTTTAAGCCCACGACAAATACGCCAGCGGTAGCGACCGTACCGTGTTCGGCAAGCAAGGGCAACCAGCCATGAAACGGGAACAAGGGCATACGGATAGCATAGCCGAAGAACAGCAGGATAAAAATCAGCACTTCATCATGCAGATAAGCATTATTGGTCTTTAAGATCAGCCAATCAAAACTCAAATCATGGTCGGAACCGACCAGACCAAAGGCTAAAAACAAAAATCCCGCTAAGGTCATCAGCAAACTGCTACCCCAGTATTGCAATAACAGCGTCATCACCCAACGGCGGTTTTGCCCAGTACCCGCACGCACCGTCAAAATCATCAGCGGCAATAATTCCAGTGCGCACCAAAGCCAAAACTGCATCAGATTCATCGCAGCAAACGCACCGATAAGGATGGTTTCATAAGCCAAGAGACAGGCGACAAAGATTTTATTGTTGACGTGGCGGGTAATGACCGTATACACCAAGGTCAGAAATGCCAGTACGGCGGTAAGCGGTATGAATAAGATATTCATACCGTCTACGCCCACACTGTAACTAAGCCAACCGAGATGGACGCTTTCCAGCAATTGCAAGCCAGTCGCTTGATTATCAAACACCACCAGCAAATAAACGCTCAAGGCGACGTTTAATAAGGTGCCGACAAAACCCAATCGCAACGACGCTTTAGGTGAGCTTGACAGCAAAATGGCAATCATCGCCAGCAACGGGATCAGCGTCAACGTGGTAAGCACGGGAAAAGCGGCGGTTTGTGACCACAAAGTCATGGGAGCTGTCATGGAGTTATGCGGTAAGGTGTGGATGCGAAAAAGCTTAAATACTGCACATGTTGCCAAGAGAGGCCATTTTAAGCGGAAACGGGGATAGAACCCAGAAATTGGCCGAGGCTTAATGAAGATGAAGTCCCTTCTTCTCGCTTTAGCTTGCATCCCTACCGACTCAAGCTATATGCCCCCTTAGCCACCCTAATCAGGACATTAATATTATGCCACCCAATAGGCTAGGGCTTTATATGCTGCCAGCCGGATCGACCTACTTGACCTACTTGACCTACTTGACCTACTTGACCTACTTGACAGTGGTCACCTGATATTCAATATTTTGCACCATTTTTCCATAGCTTTTGTCTGGGTTATGGTTAACCCACTCTAAATTTTATCTTATGCTTGCCTAAAATTTGCAGGCTAATTTCAATGACAGCATCAGACGTACGCCCATCTAAAAAGCCACTAAAAAAGTAATACAAACAAACAACACCAAATATCTAGGCCGCAAAATAAGCCCCTCAAAGCGATTAACAGCATGTCCGACTTGCCGCACATAGGCGAAAGTGTGCTTGCTGGGATTGCGTTGTACTAGCCGTACTTCAAACCAATGTAATAGAGCCGACAGCCATTCGGTGAGCTTGCCCGCCAAGCCACTGCTTTGGGAGAACGGGACGGTCGGTTGCGGTTCGTTGCCTATATCCATATCTTCATACCCTGCCAATAAGGGCAATATTTCAGCCGAAG
Source organism: Methylovulum sp. (assembly GCA_016919605.1). Taxonomy (GTDB): domain Bacteria; phylum Pseudomonadota; class Gammaproteobacteria; order Methylococcales; family Methylomonadaceae; genus Methylovulum. Next base: position 3,394 of record JACXTQ010000381.1, on the reverse strand, counting down.
GCAGGCCGACCAAGCGGTCGATAATACGGTCATCGACATAACTTAAATCTTGCGCCAAACCGCGCACGGGTTTCACTAAGGCCCAATCGGCGATTTGATCTAACCAACATTGCTGTAACGATAACAGATAAAGCCTAACGGGCACTAAACGCGGTGCAGCGGCGGCTATCTTGGGCGTGTCCGCCAATAGCAAGCGTTGTAGGCAGCTTACGGTTAGATTGGCACATAAATGCCAACTTGCCAGCTCCCACAACTCTAGCGCACATTCAAAAAACATCAGCCCGACTTGTGCCAGACACGCAAACAGCAAAGCCCCGCGTGAGCTGGTTTGAGTTTTGCCGATGAGAAAAGCATAAGCGACGGTGATAAGCCCTGCCAAGCCTAGCACGGCACGGGCGAAAGGCGACTGCATGAACACCGCTTCCAAGACGATAATAACGAACACGCCCAAATGAACTAGGATCAAACTGACAGGTGCCGGTTCAGCCAAGGTTCTGACCAACCACGGCGAAAACGGTACCAACGCGGCCTTGGCAAATGCCGCCAACGCAAAACACAAGCTAATCCCAGTCGCCTGCCCTATTGACAGTTCACTGGCCGAAACTTGCAACTGCGCCCAGTTGACGCTATCCGTCCACGCATAACATAGGCTAATGCCCAGCATAAAACCGGCATCGCCTACGCGTTGGGTGATGAACACCCGTGTGGCGTTTTCAGTGGCGCGGGCTTGTTGGTGATGATAGGCCACTAGCCAATAGCCACACAGTTCGGCTAGCACCCAACCAAACAAGGTGCCGACTAAGTTGGCGGACAACACCGCCAGCAACATGGCGGCGGTGAACAGGCTAAGGGCGGCAAAGAAACGGTGGAAACCGGCTTGCAGGTGTAAGGCAGTGCCGGAAAAACGGCTGATAATCGCCAGCAATAAGGTCAACAACATCGCCAGCCAGACATTGAAGCCTTGAGTGGTAAAATTGGCACGGATCGTCAAGCTATCGCTGCTCAACCAAGAGCCGAGATTGAAATAGCCGTGGTTTTTGCCCAGCACATCTCCAACCGCTAAAGCCATCGCCATAAGCCAAGCCAAAATCAGCGCCCAAGTGGCCAAGTCGGCACTGAACGTTTCCCGTTGTCCACGCGGCAACAGGCCGGACAATAAGCCAACACCAAGGATTGCCGCCGCCAACAAAGGCAACAAAGGGATTAAAATGACCAAGGCATCCATAGGATTCTTTAGTTGGGATAATTACAGAAATAAGGATTTGCTCCCCATCACCTTATGCGGATTAAAGGTCTGTGCCTAACCGCCGAATATACACGCAATGACTAGCGGCCAAGATCAAATCGCCTTAACCCCTGGCCCCGTAGGCGGATAAGCCATAAACGCTTCCAATACTTCGGACTCGTCTGATAAAGCGTGTAACAGGGGAAAATCCTGTGCGTCAACCATATCAGCCAGCATCATTTGGCTAAACTGCCAAGTGACCGCCGTGGTAATGGCGGCTTGCGACACACCGGCAGACAATCGGCAGGTACGCAATTCGGCCTCAAGTGCGGTATAGGCGGCGAGTAATTGTCCTTGTATGCGATCCAACCACGGTTGGTGCTGTTTTTCTTGTGGCCTTAAGTTTTTTTCGTAAACAATTTGCACGGATTTTTCACAAGCTGCTAAGGCAAGCCCTAACAACCGCAACGCTTTTTGTTTTTCGGGCAACGTGCTGGGCAACAATTGCCGCGCTAAGGGAACCCAAGTTTGGGCATAGTCCAAAATTAACGATGAATCCATTAGGACATCGCCATTGGCACAAACTAACGACGGAGCCTTGACAACCGGATTGATGCTTTGGAAAGCAGCAAAAGTCGAGAATACTGATAGGGGCTTATGCTCAAAAGGAATCCCCATAGTATGTAAAGAGATGGCGACCCGCCGAACGTAAGGCGAATCTAACATGCCTATCAATTGCATCATTGCTACCCAAAACTTGGCTTTTATGTGATTGGAAGATATTGGCTAAACCCAAAAACTACAAGCCCGCTTGCCCTTTTACACCCTGACCCATTAATGATGGTAACTATCGGTCAACCAGCACCAACAAGGTTACAAACTTTCCCGAATCATTTTGATGGTGGCATTGGTCAACGGTTTTTGCTCATGGTCGAGCAATTTGCCGTCCAATTCAACGGCGACAATGTTGATAGCTTCAAGAAAGTCATCAAACACCTTCACTGCGTCATCCAACAAGGCGGGCTGCATGAAAAACACCAACCCCGGACAGTAAAACTGGTCAAAATCGTGATCAGGAAAAGTGCCGGGGTCAACCATGCACAGGACACCGAAATCAACCAAGCGATTGGCATCAAAGCGTTCAAATATTTTCAGGCTGCCATATTCTAACTGGGCTATACGGAAGGCTTTTAGCATATCCAAACCGTTAAAACCTTCCTTAGCGTTGGCGATAACCCTAAATTGGATGATGTCGGGAGCGATAAAACGCGGAGTGAGCGGCTCTTGTTCAAGCAAATCTTCCATATCATCCAATTCGTCCATTGTATCCAGACCCTGTTTTACAGCGGCTGGCGTATCCTTGTACAAAGAATCATTGGTCTTATCGTTTTCTTCGGTAAAATCAAAATCCCCCTCAAACTCTTCATCAAAGTCCCCAAACATGGAGTCGGCCTGGACACTTGCCTGCGGCGTGGCGGCGACAGGTTCAAACACATCAGGTTTGGCTTTGCCCCGCGATTTGATTTTTTCCATTAGCTCATTGGTATCAATCAGCTTTTTTCGGCCTTTAGGCACAATATCAAAATCATCGTTATCCGAATGCACGACGATGGCTTCGTTGATTTTGCCCTTGAATTCTTGGTTACCAAAAAACATCATGTCTTGGAATGATTTTTTATTTCTAAAAAAATGCCATGCCAACATGCCTACGATGATGATAAGCCCGAATGCAATAATGACTACTCTTAATAATTCTTTATCCATTAGATTTCCGCCAGACTGACTGCTTCTTCAATATCAACTGCGACCATACGGGATACCCCGGGTTCTTTCATCGTCACACCTGCCAACTGTTTTGCAATTTCCATTGTAACCTTATTATGTGAAATATATAAAAATTGCACGGTTTCGGACATCGCCTCGACCATTTTTGAAAATCGCCCGACATTGGCATCATCCAAAGGCGCATCGACTTCATCTAGCAAACAAAAAGGCGCGGGGTTAAGCTCAAAAATGGCAAATACCAAAGCTACCGCCGTTAAGGCTTTTTCACCGCCTGAGAGCAAATGGATAGAGCTATTGCGCTTGCCTGGCGGCCTGGCGATGATGTTAACCCCCGCCTCCAGGACATTTTGCTCGGTCAGTTCCAAATAAGCCTGGCCACCGCCG
>JACXTQ010000380.1 GCA_016919605.1 Methylovulum sp. | reverse complement strand
TGCTTTTTATCTATACACACAGCGGGGTGAAACTTATCAACATCGCCTCCACCGCTTACCATGACCGCAACGCCTGTTCACCTAGAGATCATGCCAATGAGTAATATGAGTAACATAAAGGTCGCAAAACCGTCCACCTACCTCACCGAGGTCAAAGCCTTATCGGATCGGATCGTCAAAGCCCAACAGCCCATCCGCATCCTAGATGCCATCAAATGGGATGACGGTATCAAGCAAGCGTTTTTGCAAAGCGGCTGTAAAATCATGCCCGCCATTGATGCCGATTACTACCGCCAGCGCCCTTTAGGCTTTGACCCTAGCGAAAAGAAAGAGGAATTTCATCAAATTGAGCGTGACCTGGTGCGCAAACTGGGGCAACTAAACCCGCTCAGCGTCATCATGCGCCGCATGTGCCGCGAATATCAGGATGTCGTGTACATGCTGGAAGCGCGGGGCACCTCGACATTCTCCAACATCTCCCAAGAGCTGTACGGTTCTTCGCAAGACGTGTTCCATGTCGGCGACCCGACCATCGCCGATCTGGGCAGCATGATGGAATCGACCTTACAGCAACTGCTAGAACTGGACTTTTTAAATGAAGATCCGAAAACCATCAACGCCAAACAAGCGGTTGACATCCTTAACCAACGCATAGAAGAAGTGTTGCCCGGCGAAGGCTTACGCGCCATGCTCAGTGACGGTATCGTCTCCGATGCCGCAGCAGGCACCGACTACGTCAAGTTACGCGCCGATGCCCTGTTTAATATGCGGGATTTGCGGGTGCTGGAAGTACATGAGATTTGGGTACACCTAGGCACCACCTTAAACGGCATGGAACAGCCTTATTGCACCTTCCTCGGCAAAGGCCCCCCCTCGGCAACCGTCACCCAAGAAGGCTTGGCCGTGTTGATGGAAATCTTAACCTTTAGCTCCACCCCCAACCGCCTGATGCGCCTGATTAACCGCGTCCGTGCTATCACCTTAGCCGAAGAAGGCGCGGACTTTATGGATATTTTTGCCTTTTTCCGCGCCAAAGGCTTGGACGAGGAAGACAGCTATAACTTAAGCAGCCGCGTGTTCCGTGGCAGCAGTTCCAACGGCATGCCTTTCACCAAAGACCTGACTTATATCAAAGGCTTTGTCTTAACTTACAATTTTATGCGTTTGGCCGTCAACAAAGGCAAACCTGACCGCATCCCCTTGTTGTTTTGTGGCAAAACCATGATTGAAGACATGAAGGTGCTGGTGGATTTGGTCGATGAAGGCACCGTCACCCCACCCCGCTTCCTGCCGCCACAATTTCGGGATTTGAACGGTTTAGCCGCGTGGTTAAGCTTTAGCCGTTTTATGACCTCACTGAATTTTCGGCAATTGGAACAGGATTATGCGAATATTTTGTAGTCAATACAAAAATGAAGTGCACCTTACCTCTCATAAAAAAAGGTAATTTTTCACTATTTTCAGGTAAAAATAGTATTTCCCTAAAAAAAATGTTATTTTTATGACAGGGGTTATTTAATAAATTTATAAATAAATTCAATTTTTTATACTCAACCCACCAAACTATGACGCTAATCGCACACTGATGCGTAGAGACAAAACGGTGGGTATCGCCAATGATTGGGGGCCGAAGGCTTAATAAGACTTACCTGAATGAGACACATCAGCGCAACCTTTACGACACTTGAACACGTTAACACTTTTTTTTCCGAGAAAGCCGTACAGGATGCCGTAGCGTCAGCGCAAAGCGTACTTATACAGCTTTTTGTCGGCTATCAAGATGACGCGTGGACTATCAGCGTGGTTAAAGCGGCACAAAAACACTTGCCCCAGGCCATTATCATCGGTGCCACCTCAGCGGGCGAAATAGGTAACGGGCGCGTCTCACTCGAATCAACCGTAGTTTCAGTCACGGCGTTTGAGACAGCCAGCTTGCACCCGCTCGCCCTTGAGGGAATCGAAAACGCCGAATACATGGCCGGGCAAACCATCGCCGACACCTTACAGGACATTCCTGATCTGCAAGGCATTTTACTACTGGCCTTGCCGACGCGCATACATTGCGCAAAAGTACTGGAAGGGATCGAAGCGCGTTTGCCCAAAACTCCGGTCTTTGGCGGCGGTGCCGCCGATAACCTAGGCTGCAAGCACCCCAACGTATTTTTTCATACCCGCATTTTAACACATGGCTGTATTGCCGTAGGTTTGGCCGGTGCCGAGCTGCACATCGAAACCTACGTTTCCTTAGGCTGGCAGGCGCTTGGACAACAAATGACCTTAACGGCTGTTGACGGCCTTACTATCATCAGCATTGACGGTCATCCGGCCTTGGATATTTACCACAAATATCTGGGCATCCACCCCGATGACGAAGACATTTATTTGGTTGAGTTTCCGCTCTTGATTGAGCGACACGGCATCCAAATCGCCAGAAACCCAGTCTCTGCCGACACAGATGGCAGCGTGCGCTTAGTCGCCGATGTTTATCCAGACGAAAAAGTGCGCTTGGGCTACCTTAACATCGACTTAGTATTGGCGAACACCCAAAACCTATTGGCGCAATTGGAAACGTTTGCGCCGGAAGCGATTTACCTGTATTCGTGTATTTGCCGACGCTTTACCCTCCAGCAGGATGTCGAACTCGAAACCTATCCACTGCAAGCACTGGCGCCTGTCGCCGGTTTTTTTACCAGTGGCGAATTCTATAAAAACGGTGACCATTTACAACTGCTCAATTCCAGCCAGATTGTAATCGCCCTGCGTGAAGGCGATAGCACCGTGCCATCAAAGCAATCCCCTATTACCCCGACAGATCCCACCAAAGACCGCTACCGGTTCCGCCATGCGCGTATCACCAGCCGCTTATTGCATTTTATCGCCACCCTAAGTGATGAACTGGAATCCGCCAACAGTAAACTGCTCTACTTAGCGGAACATGACACCCTGACCGGCGCGTTAAATCGCCGCTCTCTGGACACTGCCCTAACCACCGAACTAACGCGAGCCTCCCGCTATGGCCATCCCTTTGCGTTAGTGATGTTCGACTTGGATCACTTTAAGGCGTTTAATGACCATTACGGCCATGCGGCAGGCGACATTGTCCTAAAAAGCGTCGCCCATACCGTGCGCAAGACCATACGCGGCAGTGACCTGCTGTTTCGTTTTGGAGGTGAAGAATTCTTGTTATTGTTACCGGAAACGGCCACTAGCGGGGCTTTAAAAATCGCCGAAAAGACTCGCCTAGCCATTGCCCGATTGTCGCTGTCGTGCGCAAAAACCCCGCTACCTAAAGTAACGGCTTCTTTCGGGGTCGCCTGTTACCCACAACACGACCAAGACGCGCTAGCCTTAATCAACGCCGCCGATACCGCCTTATATCAGTCCAAGGCGCAAGGCCGAAACCGCGTTTTAGCCTTTGCGGGATAGCGATTACCAAGGCAAGCTTAACACCCACCCACTAGGTTTTGCCACATGGCTCAACGGCGACCGCTATAAAAATCAAAAACTTACTTTAAATCATCCTTACTCAACACGCGAAACAGCATATCCTCAAGAAAAACGACGGTACTGGATTCATCTTTGTTTTCACTAAAATCAGTTAATGAAGGCAAATGGTCTTTAAAAAAGTTCTGAAAATGCGCCATCTCAATAATGGTCGATGCCAATGATTTTGGATAGCGATAATGAGGGTTGCACTCCAGAATAATGCTAGCGATATGGGCGCATAAGTCTTTGTAAGGCTTGAATAACTTATATTTGTTATCTTCCGAGACGCGTTTTGTTAAATACGTTTTAGACCCTTCCGTAATGATGATTTGATGTAACAGGCTCTCATCGACATAACTGGTGCTAAGATCATCTTCCACCGTTGTCGCCAATAACTTAACAATCATTTTAAGCTTAACGACAGGGTCGTTAATGTTATTAGTTTGATACATGACTTGGTAGTGTAGCCACGTCCAGTACCAAGCGACGATATAAACCAACAAACGATGTTTGTTTTCAAAGTAACGATAAACACCCGCTTCGGTTGTACCCATGTTCTCAGCCAGTTTTTTAAAAGTAAACGCCTCAAAGCCGTTCTTATATATCAGCCGGATGCTGTGCATGATTATTCTCTTCCCCAGCTCGGATTGCTCTGGGTTTCTGAGAAACAATTTCTCATTCATCTTTATCTGCAATTCAATGTCCATAATACCTAGTTCGTTTTAAAAAATTAGTGGCAAATGCCGATTTAGCTTTAATCGGCATTATCTAGCAAATGCCTAAAGCCAGATTGCTTGGTATTTTTAAAATTATATAAAAAATCATTAAGTTACCTATTAACCCTAGGCAACCCCCTAAAACAAATCGTGCCGTTCCTTTATACAACGGCTACATCATGTCCATTTTAATGAAAGACTAATTTTCGAAAAACCCTCAAAAAATGTTTACAATCTAAAAAGATAGTATTACTATCATTCACGGATTTTATAGTTCTATTTATGATTGTATAAATATTACATAAAAAAGTAAATGATTGTTCTACTGGCGATTTCTTATGGATAACTCACACAGCCCTTTACAGCGATTACAACAGCTAATCAAGCTGGAACGTGAAGATATCGGAATTTTAATCACTTACGGGATCGGTACTGGCTTGTTGTCTTTAGCAACTCCGGTCGCCGTTCAAGCATTAGTCAATACCATCGCCTTCGGTGCTTTATTTCAGCCATTACTGGTACTGACATTGATACTGTTAGTTTTATTAAGCTTTAGTAACAGCTTAGTCGCCTTGCAATTTTATGTCGTAGAAATGTTACAACGCCGCCTGTTTGTGCGCATTTTTGGTGAGACGGCCACTCGCTTACAGCAAGCCCGTTATGAAACAAATGACGCGTATTATTTGCCGGAATTGACCAACCGTTTTTTTGATGTAGTTACGTTACAGAAAACGGCTTCCGTAATGTTGTTGGAAACGCTGGGCTATGTGTTGCAGACCGTCATGGGCATGCTGTTACTGGCGTTTTACCACCCATTGTTGCTGGCTTTTGATCTGTTTTTTGTTTGCGCCTTGGCCTTTGTGTTGTTCGGCATGGGTAAAAATGGCTTAACGTCGGCCATTGAACAATCAAAAGCCAAATATAAGGCGGCGGCTTGGCTTGAGGATATGGCCGCCAATCCTATATTAGGCAAATCGTCCGAAAACAGGGCGTTTCTAAATGCCCTAACAGACCATATTGCACACAACTATGTCGAGGCATGCGCAAAGCATTTTAAGGTGTTGTCTAGCCAAAATGTCGGTGCCTTGATCTTACACACCCTTGCCAACACCTTGCTATTGGGCATGGGTGGCTGGATGGTAATTTCCAACCAACTCAGCCTAGGGCAATTGATTGCGGCGGAATTGGTCGTCGGCATCATGATCTACAGCTTAATCCGATTAGGCAAAACCTTAGATAATTTTTATGAACTGTTAGCCAGTGTCGATAAACTCAGTTATCTATTGGATTTGCCGCCGGAAAAAGACCAAGAAGGGGTGCCTGACCTTTTAGAAGGACCCTATCAAGTAGATATCGACAATTTATCATTATTGGGAGGAATACGGTTGGATGCGCTGGATAATATCAATTTACAGCTTGCCCCAGGTTCACATCTGGTCATTACCGAAGATACGGAGAAAGGCAGCCTGCTTGATATTATCTATGGCCTACGCCAAGTCGGCTCAGGGCGGGTTTGTTTGAACGGCCATGATCTTCGTGATCTTCACCTTGGCCAATTACGCAACACCATCAGCCTAGTCAGGGATGCTGAGATATTGACCGGTACGTTGTTGGATAACGTGTGCTTGGGGCGTGCACTGACTTTAACGGAAGTCAGGCAGATATTGGATGACGTTGGTTTGGCCGCAACACTTACCCAATTGCCCGACGGCCTGAAAACTCTGTTATTACCGAATGGCTCACCACTGACCCAAGAGCAATGTTTACGCCTAACATTGGCGCGGGCCTTGATCGGACGACCACGCTTGCTCTTGTTGGACACTGTGCTGGATCGAATTGATAACCGCATATTACCAACGATTCTTGACCGTTTACTTGCCCAAAATACGCCTTGGACACTGATTGTCACCAGCCAACGCGCTGACATCATTGCGCGATTTCAACGGCAAATCAAGCTTGATAGCGGTAGGTTATCGGACATAAGTGCTAAGAATCAAGGTGGTTTATGAAACAAGTTAATAATTCAAACCTGCCCGTGTTATCCGTTGCCCATACCTTAAAAACGATAGAAACAGCACCAACGGCCAAACGCATTGCGCAAAGTTTGCTTAAATTATTTTTAATCCTGTTTGTTTTATTAGGATTCACGCCCTGGCAACAAAACGTACGCGGTGTCGGGCGCGTCGTTGCCTATACACCGGCAGAACGGCAGCAACTTATAAGCGCCCAAGTGGAAGGTCGAATTTCACGCTGGCTAGTCAAGGAAGGCTCGCAAGTTAAGCAAGGCGAAATATTGGCAGACATACAGGATAACGACCCCCAATTACTGCAACGCCTAGAAGACGAACAAAAAGCCGCTGTGGCAAAACAAGAAGCCGTGGACAATCGGGTTAATACCTTTCGCGAACAAGTGCGCATGACGGAACGCGCCCGTCCTCAAGCGATTTCAGCGGCACAATCGCGCGTGGAGATGGCCAATGAACGGCGTAAGGCGGCCGACCAATCCCTGCAAGCGGCTAAAGCCGCCAAGCTGACCGCCACTTTAAACCTATCCAGACAGCAGCAACTAAAGGAAAAAGGCTTGGCTTCACAACGGACGCTGGAATTATCTCAACTCGAAATGGCACAACGTGCCGCCGAAGCTGAACGGGCGCAGGCCACGCTCGTGGCGGCCACAAGCGAAGTTGACGCTTTAACTGCGGATTCGCAAAAAATTGCTGCGGATGCCGCCGCCAGCGTTGAAAAATCCCGCGCCGAGTTAAATAAGGCCATTGAAGATCAAAATAGTGTCCGTGCAGATATTTTAAAACTGCAAACCCGCTTGGCACGACAACAAACCCAAACCGTCGTCGCCCCGCGTGATGGCGTTGTCTTGCGCTTATTGGCAAACCCCGGCGCAGAAATGCTCAAACCTGGGCAGGCACTGGCTATTTTTGTTCCCGATACCCAAGAGCGTGCGGTTGAATTATGGGTTGATGGCAACGACCTCCCCTTGATTGTAACGGGTAGCTCAGTGCGCTTACAGTTTGAAGGTTATCCGGCTATCCAATTTGGGGGCTGGCCTGAGTTTTCAGTCGGCTCTTTTGGTGGCCGAGTCGCTTTGATTGATGCGACCGATGACGGCAAAGGCCATTTTCGGATAGTGGTTACACCCGACAGCGAAGATAATGCGTGGCCGAATGTGCGTTTTTTACGCCAAGGCGTTCGTGTTAACGGCTGGATATTGTTAGGCCAAGTCACCTTAGGTTATGAATTATGGCGCATTTTCAATGGGTTTCCACCGTTGATATTACCAGAACCTTATAGGATCGACACACCCAAAGACGAGGCAAACAAAACCAAACAGGATGAGGATAAGAAGTCATGATTAAGACCGCTTTTCTTATGCTTATCCTGCTTCCCGCTTTCGTATCGGCAGCGGAAGCCGTACCTAGCGACGACTCGACATTGACATTAGAGCGGGTAGTGAATGCGGCTAAAAAATCTTTTCCTAGCCTATTAGCCGCCGAACAGCGCAAACAAGTGGCCGCCGGTGAACTCACTGCGGCGGAAGGCGGCTTTGATACCTTATTAAAATCCCAAAATCGTTGGTCTATTGCAGGTTTGTATGAAAACCAAAACGCTGACCTCAGCCTAGAGCAACCCACTCAACTCTGGGGCACCACGTTCTTTGGCGGGTGGCGGCGGGGCGTTGGCGATTACCCCCTTTATGAGGGTAAAAGCCAAACAACCGACAGCGGTGAAGCCCGTATTGGCGTTAACATACCCTTATGGCGAAATCGCGAAATTGACCGTCGCCGAGCCAGCTTACAACAAGCTAACTTAAATCAATTAATAGCAGGGCATGAATACCAACAAGCCCTGATTGAGACAACACGCATTGCATCCTATCGTTATTGGGATTGGGTACTGGCCGGACAACGATTAATGGTTGCCAAACAGTTGCTAGACATTGCCCAACAGCGCGACAAAGGCATACGAGAACGGGTAACGGCGGGTGATATTCCTGAATTTGAAGCCTTGGACAACTTACGCGCAATCATCGAGCGACAAGAGCGCGTGGTGGCTGCCGAACGCTTATTGGAACAAAGCGCCATTCAATTATCACTGTATTGGCGCGATGAGACAGGACACCCCCAACTGCCTTCCGAGGAGCACCTGCCAAAAAATTTTCCGGCACCGGCTTCGATAAAAACCCACAGCATCACCGAGGCGCTGCAAACATCACTCACTCATCGACCTGAACCTAAACGTCTGGAATTACAAACCAAGCACACACAAACGGAATGGGAACTGCAACAGAACCAGCGGGCGCCTGCTATCGATTTAACGGTGAGCGCGGCCAATGATATAGGCGGTAGCAAAGAAAAGCTAAATCGTAATGAGCTTTACATAGGCTTAAATATTGATATTCCCTTACAACAACGCACCGCCACCGGACGCGCCAACGTCGCCGCCGCCAACGTCCGCCGTTTAACATTAGACCGTCAATTGCAGGATGAGCGGATCGCCACAGAGGTAAAAGACGTGTTTTCGGCGCTTTCAGCCCTACAAAAACGCCTATCATTAAGCGCCGACCAACTGAGTGCCGCAAAGAAATTGGCAGAAGGGGAAAGCACACGGTTTCAATTAGGCGAAAGCACCTTACTGTTCGTTAATTTGCGGGAAATGGCCAAAGGTGATGCCGCCTTACAGTACGCCGAAGCCACCGCTAATTTATTCAGAAGCTATGCAGATTATCAAGCTATTTTGGGAATTCAGGAGCAACTAGATGAATAAGCCAATTAAATTAATAGATTATCCAGCAGCAATCATAAGCGGCGTTGTTACCGACAAAAGCAAATGCGCAGGCCTTTTAAAATGGTTACTGAGCCTTTTGTCATTAGCTTTGCTAATTCATTTCCCCGATGTCGTTAGCCATAGCCTTATATGGATAGCCCACACCTTTTATGAAGCCACTTCATTTTTACTCGAAGAACTTTTACGGCATACCTTTGGTTTTGATAAATCTTTAGCGCAACTGATCGTATTTTATTTCAGCATTATTGTCGGGATAGGCGCAACCCTTTTATTTTGGCGCTATAGCCTGAGAAATTACATGATTTCCAAGTGCTATACGTACAAGCATCAGATCCTTTATTTTTGGCACAGCCAGCCGACAGTACAGAAAATAAAACTCATCCTTATCCAGTCCACACTCATGATAAGCGTTTTTTTGTACCTAATCACCTGACACATAGCCCATCTATCAACCCCACACCTTAAAACCACTCAGAAACATCATCATGAAAACACTAACCAAAGACATGCAAGCCGCGATCAGCCCGATGATGGCATTAGACTTGTTAAAAAAAGGCAATGAACGTTTTGTTAAAAATTTAAAACTCCACCGAAACTTATTGCAACAAGCCAATGAAACCTCCGACGGGCAACATCCGTTTGCGATAATCCTCAGCTGCATTGATTCGCGGACTTCCGCCGAACTGATATTCGACCAAGGCTTAGGTGATATTTTCAGTGTCCGTATAGCGGGCAACATTATTAACGAAGACATCTTAGGCAGTATGGAATTTGCCTGTAAAGTCGCCGGTTCAAAATTTATTGTCGTATTAGGCCATACTAAATGCGGCGCTGTGAAAGGCGCGTGTGACCATGTCGAAATGGGCAACTTGACCGCTTTATTATCAAAGCTGCAACCCGCCGTTTATGATGAAAAAACCGAAACTCAAAATCGGCACTCAGGTAACGATAATTTTGTGGAAAAAGTCTCGATTATCAACGTCAAACGAACCGTGCACGCCATTTTAGAACGCAGTCCAATATTAAAAGAGTTAATTGAGAATGGCTCGATAGGCATTATAGGAGGAACCCATGAAATCACCAGCGGCACCGTTACTTTTTATGAAGATACCTTGATCGCTATATCCAAAACAGCATAAATTGATTGCAAACATAGCCTAGCCAACAGACTGCCGCTAGAAAAGACTGGCTTATATCAGGTCAAGGTACCAGGGTTTAAGCTTTCCCACCAAGCCAAGCCTTCATGACCTAGGTCTTTGGCTAATTTGTCCAAATTTTTCAAGGCTTGCGCCAAATCGATTTGTTTGGCGATACGGTAAGCCTTTAGCCATATTGACAAGGCTTGTTGCTGCTCATTATTTTGCCAATGGATATGCCCGATATTAAATAAAGTTACACATTCGTTAGCCACATCCCCGATGCCTTGGCTAATTTGCAGCGATTGTTCCAAGTAGCGCAAGGCGGTGCCGTAGTCGCCTTGGGCATCGTAGATTTGGGAGAGGTTGTTGAGAGTCGCGCCTTCGCCTTGTTTGTCACCGATGTCTTGCCTGATTTTCAACGATAGTTCCAAGTAGCGCAAGGCGACGCCGTAGTCACCTTGGGCATCGTAGATTTGGGAAATATTGTTGAGGGCAGTGCCTTCGCCTTGTTTGTCGCCGACGTCTTGGCAAATTTTCAACGATTGTTCCAAGTAGCGCAAGGCGGCGTTGTCGCCTTTAGCTCTATAGATTAGGGAAAGGTTGTTAAGGGTCACGCCTTCACCTTGTTTGTCGCCGATGTCTTGGCGGATTTTCAGCGATTGTTCCAAGTAGCGCAAGGCGATGCCATAGTCGCCTTGGGCATGGTAGATTTGGGAGATGTTGTTGAGAGTCGCGCCTTCTTGGCTTTTGTCACCGATGTCTTGGCAGATTTGCAGCGATTGTTCCAAGTAGCGCAAGGCGGTGCCGTAGTCACCTTGGGCCTTGTGGATTTGGGAAATGTTGTTGAGGGTCGTACCTTCGCCTTCTTTGTCGCCGATGTCTTGGCGAATTTTCAGCGATTGTTCCAAGTAGCGCAAGGCGGTGCCGTAGTCACCTTTGATATGGTAGATGAAGGAAATATTGTTGAGAGTCACGCTTTCTCCTTCTTTGTCGCCGATGTCTTGCCTGATTTTCAGCGATTGCCGATAACACGTTAATGCTTGGTCATATTTCCCTAACGAATCATATAGCCTTCCCAAATGGTTCAACAAACTAGCCTTTGTTTTCGAAGCCTCCTGCCCCGCCAATTCCGCCAATAAATTCTCTAAGTTAACAATCCAGCGTTGTTTTTCACTTAACGACAATTGCCCGACAAAATTTTCATTTACACTTTCCCAAGTGCTGTGCATCAAACTGAGTTGTTCAGGCTGTGACAGGGTAAACTCATAAAGTCCGCTACGCCAATCGGCAAAGTCAGGGGCTTCGTTAAAGATTTCGGTCAATAAAAAATCTGGCAACCAAAAGACGACAGGGTGATTGCCGCGCCCATAAAACTCCCGCCGCCAATTTAATTCCTGAATGACATGGCGGTCTTTTAAATGATAGAGCTTTTCCAAATCGTAAATAAACACTATCGCATCCGCACTGGCAGCCGCCAGTAAGGCCATCATTTGCGCATCAATAAAAATGTCATTTTCAGGGTTTAACGGCAACTCGACAATTGGCGTGGCAAGGTGAGCCTTTAAGGCGGCGACCAATTCATGACGCAACGGCACGGTATTGCAACTGACAAAATACAGGCCAAAGCCCTTACATAATTGCAGGGCGCGGCGCAGATGCTTTAATTCTGGATGTTGGCTGAAAAGGTCTGGGGCGGTTGAATTCATCACCTTATTTGTGCAGAGGTTTCGCGCAATTTGGTAAAGGCGGCCTGTAACCAGCCAATATGGCTTAAGGCCGGATGCAACGCGGCCCAGCTGTTCGCCATTTTCGTATTCATGCACCAAGCGCAAGCGTAGCAAGGATTCATATTTTTTATCGCCATCGGTAGGAAGGCGCCTATCAATATCCACTTCATTCAATAGCGGCACAAAGTCTTTTTGTACCATGCGGTCATAATCTTTGACTAAATTGCGTACCGCCCTATCGACATCGGCTTGTTTGATGGTGTTTTCAGCGGTTTCGCAGGCTGCCCGAACCAAATGGAACAAATCACGGATAGAGCCGCCACTCATATTAATCAAATCGACCAACAACTGCCTATTTGCAAATAAACGATCCACCTGTAAGCGTTTTTGCAACAGGGCAATTAACTGTGCTTGCCCTTCCGGCTTTTGATATTTGACCATCGGCAACACAAACGTCCTATCGGTATAAAAATCGCTGGTATTAAAACTAAAAGAAACCGCGATGGGCATAGTATAAACAATATGGCAATCAGGGGCGGTCAATTGCTCGGCATGGGTAATGAAAAAGTCGCTATAAGAGGATTCATTATCCTTTAATATGCGGTGGCGCATTTTTTCCAAACCATCAACAATCACCACTAAATCGACAAAGCCATTGTCTTGCAATTGCAGACGCGCCGCCAACAACAAGTGGCGGATTCAACTCCGAAGTGCAATCGCCCTTACTAGGAAATGAAGAAGGTTAGCTGATATAGTTTCAAGCTTTTTCAATCCGACCAAAGACGAGAAAGCACTTGAAAGGCTACAATCAGCTAACGCAAGCGACAAGATACCAGATTGAAATATTATTAAAAGCAGGGAAGAGTCAAAAAGCCATTGCGGAACTGGTCAATGTGTCACCCAGCACGATATGCCGTGA
>JACXTQ010000379.1 GCA_016919605.1 Methylovulum sp. | reverse complement strand
TCACGGCATATCGTGCTGGGTGACACATTGACCAGTTCCGCAATGGCTTTTTGACTCTTCCCTGCTTTTAATAATATTTCAATCTGGTATCTTGTCGCTTGCGTTAGCTGATTGTAGTCTTTCAAGTGCTTTCTCGTCTTTGGTCGGATTGAAAAAGCTTGAAACTATATCAGCTAACCTTCTTCATTTCCTAGTAAGGGCGATTGCACTTCGGAGTTGAATCCGCCATGGTTTTATGGCTATAAAAACTAAACTGACACGCGTTTAGCTTTTCATTTTCTCTTCCAATTGTTCTTGGCTCAAATGCCTAACCGCTTCGCCTTTAATCATAAAGATCAAATGTTCGCAAATGTAGCAAGCATGGTCGCCAATACGCTCCATCGCCCGAACTGTCCACAAGACATTTAACGTCCGAGTGATGTTGCGCGGGTCTTCCATCATATGGGTAATCAATTGCCGGACAATGCTGTCATATTCACGGTCAACGTTTTCATCTTTGCCGGTAATCATGGTGATGTCTTCAATGGACATTCTGGCAAACGCATCTAAAGCGCCATGTAGCATTTCCCTGACCAAATCAGCCATGTGCTGAAGCTCATAATACTGGGAGCTTCTGTTATCGGTGTCAGACAATTGGATGGATATTTTGGCGATACGTTCCGCCAAATCCCCGACAATCTCCAGCTCGTTGATAATTTTGATGACCGTCAACAACAGGCGCAAATCAAAGGCAGTGGGTTGGCGTAAGGCCATTATCTGGGTACATTCTAAATCAATGTCCATTTCCATCGCATCGACCTGGTTATCCTGCTTGATGACCAGTTCGGCAACTTCCATGTCGTTGGTAGTGAAGGCCTGGATAGCCAGCTCTATTTGCTGCTCGACCAAGCCACCCATGGTTAGGACTTTATTACGTATATCCTCAAGCTCCCGATTAAACTGGCCGGATATATGATGCCCTATTTTGCTGTTGTCCATTCTTGTGCTCCTGATTAGCCGTAGCGACCCGTTATATAATCTTCAGTCTGTTTCTTTTTAGGATTGGTGAACAATTCGCTGGTCGTGCCCATTTCGATTAGCTCGCCCATATACATAAACGCGGTATAGTCGGAAACCCGCGCCGCTTGCTGCATATTGTGGGTGACGATAACAATGGTGTATTTTTCTTTCAACTCGTTAATCAGCTCTTCGATTTTTAGGGTCGAGATAGGGTCCAACGCCGAGGCGGGTTCGTCCAATAAGAGGACTTCCGGCTCAATCGCAATCGCCCTGGCAATCACCAAACGCTGTTGCTGGCCACCGGACATGCCCAAGGCATTGTCATTGAGACGGTCTTTCATTTCATCCCAAAGAGCCGCACCGCGCAGGGCATTTTCAACGGTTTCTTCCAAGATCCGTTTATCGTTGATGCCTTGTATCCTCAAGCCGTAAGCGACATTCTCAAAAATAGATTTCGGGAAAGGGTTGGGCTTTTGGAATACCATGCCGACCCGACGGCGCAAGGCCGCGACATTGACGCTTTTGTCGTAAATATTTTCATTATCCAACAAAATTTGGCCTTCAATGGTGACATTGTCAACCAAATCATTCATGCGATTGATGCAACGCAACAGGGTTGATTTGCCGCAACCGCTAGGGCCGATATAAGCGGTGACTTTTTTCTTGGGCATTTCCATGTTAATGCCATACAACGCCTGTTTTTGCCCATAAAACAGCTTCAGGTCTTCAACCTTAATACTGACTTCATTGGTTTCCTGGTGCTTTGCGCGGCTGCTCAAAACAGAATTGATATCGATGGCATGTGTGCGCATTTCTTGTGCTGTCATTGTTTAACCTTCTAAGGCTCGGTATTTTTCGCGCAAATGATTTCTGATGAGGATGGCTGATAAATTAAGCCCTAAAATCACTACGACCAGTAATAAGGATGTGGCATAAACCAAAGGCCTTGCCGCTTCTACATTGGGACTTTGGAAACCGACATCATAAATATGAAAGCCCAAGTGCATAAATTTTCTGTCCAAATGCAAAAAAGGAAAGTTGCCGTCCAACGGCAAGGTCGGCGCCATCTTCACGACCCCTACCAGCATCAACGGGGCCACTTCGCCCGCCGCACGGGCCACGGCCAAAATCAAGCCAGTCATCATCGCCGGGCTGGCCATAGGCAACACCGTCAGCCACAAGGTTTCCAGCTTGGTCGCCCCCAAGGCCAAACTACCTTCGCGGATGGATTTGGGGATACGTGACAAACCTTCTTCGGTAGAGACGATAACAACCGGCAAGGTCAGTAAAGCCAAGGTGATCGAAGCCCATAACAGGCCAGGCGTACCAAAAACGGGCGCGGGCGCCGCTTCGGGGAAAAACAACTGGTCAATGTTGCCGCCTAAGATATAGACAAAAAAGCCTAAGCCAAACACGCCATAAACAATCGAAGGAACCCCCGCCAAGTTGTTGACGGCAATTCTAATCAGGCGAGTGACAAAGCCTTGTTTGGCATATTCGCGCAAATACACGGCGGCAATCACGCCAAAGGGCGTAACCATCACCGCCATCATCATCACCATCAGGACGGTTCCGAAAATAGCCGGAAAGATACCGCCTTCGGTGTTGGCTTCGCGGGGGTCTTCGGTTAAAAATTCCACAACCTTGCTGCCATAATGGCCGATTTTGGCAAACACACCCATTTGGTTGGGTTGATACAACCTGACCACTTTCGCCAAGGAAATTTCCACTTCACTGCCGCTATCGGTTTTGACCAGCAAACTGTCTTGCCTAGCCTTTTGGTATAAGCCTTGCAGTTGCGCCTGATAGGCGTTATATACTTTATCATAAGCCGCTTTTTCAGCTGCCACTTCTTGTTGGGCTTTGGCATCCCATTGCTGTTCTAGCTGCAATTTTTTCTGTTTAAGCCGCAGGCGTTCCAGATCATAATTGACCGCACCGATCTCTTTTTTCTCGATATGGGCAATATCCTTAAACAGCCCCAGCGTCACGTCCAACTTTTGTAGGGCGATTGCGTTGGCATTGGCACCGGACGCGATTACTTTACCACTTTCTTTAACAGCGGTCAGCCGTCCATAAAAATTACCCCATTCGCGCCGCTCGATCACCATGATGTCATCAGGTGTTTGTTGGCTTTTAACATGGCGCTCTTGTATCCAGCGAAAATCGCTGCCGGTGACATCACGGTTGCCCGTTTTGACCAAATATTGTATTAGCGTGTCTTCATTGTCGGCCATTTTGATGCCGTTGGCCCGCGCCATTACCGCCGGTGTGACGCTGCTATCGACATGTTCGCCGATAAGGGTCTGCACCTGCCCGCCATCATCTTGATAGGCAAACTGGACGACTTGGGCGGGCCAAAAGTGACTGGCACCGCGCACGGCAATCAAGCCCAGCACGGACACGATCATAATAAGACAGACGCTGACGGCGGCGGCGTTTAGCCAGACCCAAGGCAATCCTGATTTAAACCATTCTTTTATCATAATGAACTGTATTTTTCGCGTAACCGCTGACGAACCACTTCCGCCAACGTATTAAAAATAAAGGTGAAGGCAAACAACACTAAGGCGGTCAAAAACAATACCCGATAATGCGTGCTATCGACTTCCGATTCAGGCATTTCCACGGCAATATTGGCCGCTAAGGTACGCATACCCTGAAAAACGCTTAAATCCATCACGGGCGTATTACCGGTGGACATCAAAACGATCATGGTCTCCCCAACCGCACGGCCAAAACCGATCATGACCGCCGAAAAAATACCCGGACTGGCGGTGAGCAACACCACTTTGGACAAGGTTTGCCAAGGCGTGGCTCCCAAGGCCAAAGAACCTACCGTCAAATGCTTAGGTACACTGAAAATTGCATCTTCGGCAATGGAAAAGATGGTCGGAATAACCGCAAAGCCCATCGCCACCCCCACCACCAGCGCGTTACGTTGATCATAACCGATACCTAACGAATTTCTGAACCAATCCCGCAAGCTACCATGAAACAGGGCGATTTCCAACGGGGTGCTGATGGAGAAAGCCAAGATGCCCGCCAATAAGATGACCGGCACCAGCAGCATGGCATCCGAGCCATCGGGGATTTTTTCCAGCACGGTTTTAGGCATAAATTGCCAACAGTAGGCAAATGCCATGACCACCGTCGGCACCACCATAAATAAGGCGAAAAATCCCGACAAATGCTCTTCAATAAATGGAGCCAGCCAAAGCCCCGCCAAAAACCCTAAGATAACCGTAGGCAACGCCCCCATCAATTCAATGACCGGCTTTACATATTGGCGCATCATCGGATTCATGAAATAAGCGGTATAAATAGCGCCCATCAACGCCAAGGGCATCGCCACCAACATGGCATAAAACGCCGCTTTCAACGTACCGAACACTAAGGGGATTAAGCTGTATTTAGGCTCAAAATCATTGTTTGACGCGGATGATTGCCAGATATAGTCCGGTTTTGGATAGCTTTCGTACCAGACTTTTTGCCATAGCGATTTTAACGAGACTTCTGGATGCTCATTTTCGATAGTCCAGAAGTGGATTTTGCCATCGCCTGACTGCATCAAAGCGGCATTGGCGCGCGGAGACAAGGCCACCGCCGACAATCCATCAGCGACATGCTCCTTAATCAATTGTTTTTCGGAAGTGGAGTGATAAATACCCAAATCACCGGCGGCATCCAGTGCTAAAAAGCCTTTACGCCGTTGTTCGGATTTTAATGCCACCACCGCTTTATCGGACACTTTGAACGCCCTGATTTTCTGCATCATTGAACGGTTAGAGTCATCCCTGACCATGCTCCACTGTGACACCAAGCCACTGGAATCACCCACCATCAGCGATAAGTCGCCGTTCAAAAAGGCTAGGCTGGTGACGGCCTGCCCCGCCTCGACAATGTTCTGCGCTTGTTTGAGGACGGGCGTGCTTTTGTCGCCAATATCATAAAAATCCAAACGACCTTGGTTACTGAGCAGATACAGATGGCTGCCGTCTTTATCAATCAGCATCTCTTGGACACCCGCCGAGGGGAGATTTAGCACCGCATCGGTACGCGTTAGCGTTGCTTCATCGGCAAAAAGAGCCTGTTCTTTTTGGAAACTGCTCAAATAAATATGCTGCGCCGTTTTTGCCACCACCGTGGTCGAGTCGTCACTGATTTGCGCGGTTATCTCATCCAAAGCCAAGCCGCCATCATCCAATACCAACGGTTTTTCACCCATGGGATAAGCTATCGAGGGCGTGATGACCTTGACATTATTGGCATAAGTCACCTTATAGTCATGCTTGACAATAAGCGCAGTACCATTGGATAAGCCATAAATGACCGCCCCTGCATTCAGTGGCGTAGCTTGGGCAAAACTGATGATCTGGCTGCCGGTCGGAATCGCCACCGCCTGGTCTAACAGGGTCTTGCCCGTTTCCACGTTAAAAAATACGATATGCCCGCTATCGGTAAAACGGGCGGCCACTTGATTTTGCTCTTCCATATCCAGCAACAACGTCTTGCCTTGGGCCTGTTCAGGAATCGCGTATTGGCTGGCCGATTCCGCCGTAGCGGGTAGGAATAACGGAAATACCACATACAGCAGATAAAAGAAGATCATGACAACCGCAGCAATCACCCCCATACCGCCGGCCACCACACCATAACGCGCTATGTTATCTTTTAATAAACGCCATTTCTGGTAATAAGAACTTGATGATTTCTGCATAACGGAGAGGGAAGTTTTTGTATTTATTTCAGACATGTTATGGCGATTATAGAAACAAAATATGACAATGGTATAACAACGCGCCTTAAAAAAACGGCTGGAGCCTTGTCAATCAAGGCCCAGCCGTCTTTTAAAATCCGCCGCCGTTATTTTTCAATAACATTTAGGCCGCTTCCTAGCGGCCCAAGGCTATTGGCTTTGCAAGCGTAGGCCTATTATAGGCCATTTAGGGCAATTATTTTAAAGTTGCCAGTAGCTTTTTAATGACTTTTGCAGGCAAAGGGATATAACCGTCTTTTATCACCACTTCCTGACCGGTTTTGGACAATACCATTTTTATAAATTCATTTTCCAAAGGTGCCAACGGCTGGTTAGGTTTTTTATTGACGTACACATATAAATAGCGGGACAGCGGATATTTGCCTGCCAAAGCATTTTCAGGCGTGGCGGCGACAAAGGTTTTACTGCCTTTTTTGGCTAAAGGCACCGCCTTAATGCCGGAAGTGACATAGCCTAGACCTGAATAACCGATACCATTGTTGGACGTGGTCACTGATTGGACGACCGAGGCGGAACCGGGTTGTTCGTTGACATTGTTCTTGAAGTCACCTTTGCATAAGGCGTGTTCTTTAAAATAGCCGTAAGTGCCGGATACCGAGTTGCGCCCATACAATTGGATGCTCTTATCTTTCCAACTAGACACACCCACATCCCCCCATGTCACTATATCGGTGGCATAACCGCATTTACGGGTCGAAGAAAAAATAGCGTCCACTTGCTCCATCGACAACCCTTTAATGGGGTTATCCTTATTGACAAATACTGCCAAGGCATCAACGGCGACCGGAATCGCGGTGGGCTTATAACCAAACTTGGTTTCAAAGGCCTGAAGTTCGTCATCTTTCATTTCCCGGCTCATAGGGCCTAGGTTTGATGTGCCTTCGGTCAAGGCGGGTGGCGCGGTTGAAGAACCGGCGGCTTGGATTTGGATATTGACGTTCGGGTACAAACGGTTAAACGCTTCGGCCCACAGCGTCATTTGGTTAGCCAAGGTATCGGAACCGACACTGGACAAATTGCCGGCCACACCACTGGCCTTTTGGTAGTCAGGCACGCCCGCTTCGACCGTTTGCACGGCAAAGCTGACCGGACTGCTTGCCAACAAGGACACCACGCTCATCGCCATCAACAGCGATTTGGCTTTACAAGAAAAATTCATTATCAACCCTCAAAATAGGTAACGGACACGGAGCGGCTATTAAGACCCCCAGTCATCCAGCATATTGATTTTATATGACAAGAATATGACTTAAGCCACTTAACTGCCGATAAGCCCTTATCCTGCCCAAACCGGGGCTTGAAAATCCGCTTTAATCCACTATCTTTAGGGCGACACCAACGGCGGCTTAATTTGCCCGCAACTTTCTAGTATGATGGCTGTCCACGTCACTAGCGACTGCCTAGGCTACCATCACCAGATAGGCCAATCTCTTAAACCACTACCCGCAATGACCACCATGACCACCCTTAACCAAACGCAGCCTTTTGGCGATTTTTTTTCTTCCACGTTTTTACTGGGCAATGTGGGCGCACCCTTTGTCATAGGTATGGCCGTGGGTTATTTTGCAAAAAAAATGCTTAAAATAACCTTGTTTGTCTCAGGCGCAGCCGTTGTGCTGCTATTTGTTGCGGAATTTTATGGCGTTATCCACATCAGTGATGCAGATTTGCAACAGGCAGCCAGTTCGGCGACGGATGCGGCAAAATCATCGGGGGATTATTTGGTGCACCGTCTATCCAGTATCACCAGCAAAGGGGTCAGTGGGGCGGCGGGATTCTTTGCTGGCTTTAAATTGGGCTGATACGGACGGTATGAGAGCTTTAGCGCTTCATCGAATCAAAAAACTCGGCATTGGTTTTAAAATCTTTCAGCTTACCGATCAAAAATTCTGATGCCGCCGTCTCGTCCATAGGCTGGAGGATTTTGCGCAAAATCCAAGTTTTTTGCAGGGTGTCAGGATCAACCAGATATTCTTCGCGGCGCGTACCTGAACGGTTGATATTAATGGCCGGATAAATGCGCTTTTCGGCAATTTTGCGATCCAGATGCAACTCCATGTTGCCCGTGCCCTTAAATTCTTCGTAGATGACCTCATCCATCCTAGAACCGGTATCGACCAGCGCCGTAGCGATAATCGTCAAACTGCCACCTTCCTCAATATTACGCGCGGCTCCAAAAAAGCGTTTGGGCTTTTCCAGCGCATTGGCATCGACACCCCCCGTCAAAATCTTGCCGGAAGACGGCACTACCGTATTGTAGGCCCGTGCCAAACGCGTGATAGAGTCTAACAAAATGACCACATCGTGTTTATGCTCAACCAAACGGCGGGCTTTCTCGATGACCATTTCCGCGACTTGGACGTGACGCACGGCGGGTTCGTCAAAGGTGCTGGAAATCACTTCACCGCGCACGCAACGCTCCATCTCCGTAACCTCTTCAGGGCGTTCGTCAATCAACAGCACGATCAGGTAACATTCGGGGTTCTGTTCGGCAATCGCTTGCGCCAAACTTTGCAGAATCATGGTCTTACCAGCTTTTGGCGGCGACACGATCAAGCCGCGCTGGCCTTTGCCGATAGGAGCTATCAAGTCGATGATGCGGCCAGTCAAATCTTCACTGGTACCATTGCCTTGCTCAAGGACAAAGCGCTCTTTGGCAAACAGTGGGGTGAGGTTGGAGAAGTAAATTTTGTTTTTGGTGTTTTCGGGCGGTTCAAAGTTGATTTGCTCAACCTTAAGCATGGCGAAATAACGCTCATTGTCTTTCGGTGGCCGGATTTTACCGCTGATGGTGTCGCCCGTTTTTAACGAGAAACGCCGGATTTGGCTGGGGGATACATAGATATCATCAGGGCCTGCAAGATAGGAACAACCCGGAGTCCGTAAAAAACCAAAACCATCTTGCAAAATTTCCAGAACGCCATCGCCATAAATATCGTCGCCCGCTTTCGCCTGTTTTTTAAGGATGGCAAAAATTAAATCCTGTTTCCGTGACCTGGCGACATTTTCCAGTCCTAAAGACTCGGCGATGTCTATAACTTCACTGATTTGCTTAAGCTTTAACTCGGTAAGATTCATAAAAAAAGATAACCCGAAGGGAAGCTGCCAGGACTTTTAGCCTAACTGCTTGAGTAGAATGGATTGGATGATAATTCAGGGGTGTAACTATCGGATGATATGCTTGAGTGCGCGTGACCACCGCACGGGGGTAAGTATAACTGATGCACTCAGACCCGTCCAACCTTTTGTGACAGATCTGAGCCAAGAGGCGAGCTAGATGTTGTTATCAAGAAATTTGGCAAGTTCCGATTTGGTAAGGGCACCGACCTTAGTCGCTTCCACATCACCGTCCTTGAACAGCATCAGGGTAGGGATACCGCGCACTCCATAGCGTTGTGGAGTGAGTGGATTTTCGTCTATGTTGACTTTGACCACGGTCACTTTGCCTGCATAGTCTTCGGCAATAGCATCGAGGACGGGTGCAATCATTTTGCAAGGCCCGCACCATTCCGCCCAATAATCGACCAGCACAGGGCCTTCGGCTTTAAGGACTGTATCGTTAAATTCACTATCACTTACATGAAGGACTGAGTCACTCACACTAATTCTCCGACAAATAAAAGGTAAAACTATAGGGGGCTTGGCTACGCGAGTCAACCAATTTTTAGGCATACCCTATAACTGCAACGGCATATTTTAACCTAGCGGCTTTTTACGTTATGCTATAGCCCATGAAACAGACACATCTTACCCAAACCCGCTTTAGCAACCTAGAATTGTCCGACAGCATTTTGCGCAGCCTCAACGAAGCTGGCTTCAAATACTGCTCGCCCATTCAGGACAAAGCCCTGCCTTTGTTGTTGCGTGATAAGGACATTGCCGGACAAGCGCAAACTGGCACCGGCAAAACCGCGACGTTTTTACTGGCCACCTTCCAGTACATCCTCAATGACGGGCAATCGGAGCCCGAAGAGCCAGCCGACGATGATGACTATGAGGGCCTTGATAAACCCGCAACGCTCCCACCGGTAGCCGCACCGCTTAAAAAAAGCCAAAACCCACGCGCCATAGTATTGGCGCCGACCCGCGAATTGGCGATCCAAATCCATAAGGATGCGGTATTGCTCAGCAAGCACTTAGGTTTGCAGTTCGCGCTGGTTTATGGCGGCACCGATTACGAAAAACAGCGCGAGCGAATTAAGGCCAATGTCGATATTATCATTGGCACACCGGGGCGGATTATTGATTTTTATAAGCAAAAGGTGTTTTCGCTGGATCATGTCAAAGTCACGGTCATGGATGAAGCCGACCGCATGTTCGACTTGGGGTTTATCAAAGACATCCGCTATTTGCTCAACCGGATGCCGCCGCCCGACCAACGCCTGAACATGCTGTTTTCCGCCACCTTGTCCTATAAAGTGACCGAGCTAGCTTACGAACACATGAACAATCCGGTGCTGATCCGCATCGAAAGCGAGGAAGTCACCTCTAAAGCTATCGCCCAAAGCGCGTTTTGTCCGGCTAATGAGCAAAAATTGCCGCTGCTGATTGGCATTTTGAACCACTACCAGCCTTTGCGCAGCATTATTTTTGTCAACACCAAACGCTGTGCGGAACTGCTAGACGATACACTGAACGCCAACGGTTATAAAACCGCCGCCTTAAGCGGTGACGTGCCGCAAGAAAAACGCCAACGGCTGTTAAATGATTTCCAAGAAAACCGCATCACTTTACTGATCGCCACCGATGTGGCCGCTCGTGGCTTGCATATCGCCGATGTCTCGCATGTGTTCAATTACGATTTGCCGCAGGATGTCGAAGATTATGTGCATAGGATAGGCCGCACCGCCCGTTTTGGCGCCAGTGGCGAAGCCATCAGCTTTGCCTGCGAGCAATATGCCTACTCTATGCCCGACATTGAAAGTTATATCGGACAAAAAATCCCCGTCAAAGCCATTACCAAAGAGCTGTTAGCGGACATTGTGATACCGGAAAGAAAAAAACGCGACCCCTCCCCTAACGGCAAACGCCCCAGTCGCGGCAACAAGCCTTATCGACCCAAAAACACCCCCTAAAGCCCGACCATCAACTCCCGAAAATCATCGATAGCCAAAAATCCGCTGACTTCACGCCGAGGCTGCTGGGTATCGGGTTTGGCGACGGCGACCAGATGACCGATACCAAACTGCTTGGCCGCCGCCAATACGGCAAGATTATCGTCAACAAACAACACCGCCTGTTTATCAAATCGCTGTTGTTGCTGCAAGCGCGGCCAAAAATCCGGCTGTTCTTTGGCGGCCCCCAAATCGTGCGAACAAATAATGCCGTCAAAAAACGGCTGTAAACAGGTTTTTGCCAACTTAATGTCAAGGCCGTCACGATGAGCGTTGGTCACTAAAAGCAGTTTTTTTGATGATGCCCGCACTTTTTCCAAAAACTCCGTCACATGCGGCAATACCGCAATCAAACCGGAGATTTCCGCTTTTAAGCCGGCAATGTCCAATTGCAAAGCATCGCTCCAATAATCCAGACAATACCATTCCAACTGGCCTTCCATGCTTTTAAAACGTGGGATAAGTTCCTGCTTGGCCGCCGCCACCGACAAGCCCTGCTGCTGGGCATATTTTTGCGGCACAAATTCCTTCCAAAAGTGATTGTCGAAGTTAAGGTCGAGCAGCGTACCGTCCATATCGAGCATGACCGTATCAATTTTATTCCAATCTATCATAAGAGTGCGTTATAGTTAGGTCACTGACTTTAAAAATATCCCAATGGCAAAAAAACCGACCATCCTTACCCAAACCACCGTTGCCCAAAGCCGTCTATTCAGGATTGAATCCTTGGAAATACAGTTTAGCAATGGTCAGTTACGCCATTATGAACGCTTGGCCAGAGGCGGTTCTAACGGTGCGGTGCTGGTTATCCCCATGCTTGACCCCGTAACCGTTTTGTTAATCCGCGAATACTCAGCGGGCACCCATCGTTACGAGTTGGGCTTGCCTAAAGGTAAGGTCGATGCGGGCGAATCATTTTTTGAAGCCGCCAACCGTGAGCTAAAAGAAGAAATTGGCTTCGGTGCCCATCAACTCCATCACCTGAGCACCTTTTCCATCGCCCCCGCCTATCTGGAACATACCACAGAAATTATCCTCGCCCAAGAGCTATACGCCGAAAAATTGATCGGTGACGAGCCGGAAGAGCTGGAAGTGATCGCTTGGTCATTGTCCGACCTTAACGCGTTGCTGGCGACGGGCGAATGCACCGAAGCACGGTCAATAGCCGCCTTGTTTATGGCGCGGGAGTATTTGGCGACCTGCGCGTAACTCCCCTACCCTGCAACATGTGGCACCCATCCACGCTTGTGTGCAATAACTGTCCGCCTCACCCCGCAAAAATCCACCCAAAACCGCCATCCTAGTGTTGATATGAGCCGATGACGCTGGTTTGTTTCAACCAATTGCCGCCTATTCCTCCCTATAAAGCTGGCTTTCTTCAATAAAGCCATTGATTTTGCTTATTTTCTTAAACCCATTCAGCCAATGGCACGAAACTGGCTTAATGTTAATTGGCCACTTAATTTTAAGTGGCTACGGGTTATAACCTAATTTCAGAGGAATCTATCATGATTAAACATTTGCACAAATTGGCGCGTTATACCGCATTAGTCTTAATTTCTGCATCGCCTATGCCGTTTGATGACGCTTACGCCGAAATCGGCGAGAAACAAATAGCCGCCGCCGAATCGATGGTCGGCAAAGCCCCGGCAACTGAAAAGCCTGAAATCGAACAGGCACAATAATCCCGCCAGGTGCAATCCCGATAGACACGGATTTTCACATCGGCTACAATGGTCGCCGCACAACTAATATCGGCCCGATACTTAATGGATTATCCAGACTTTTTTTACCCCTTACCTTTCACTACGTCACCAAAAGCCCTTTCTTGACATGCGGCACTCCGTTTCTACCACAAGCAAGCAGTGGGCTTTTATTTTGTCCGCATTAACCGCCAGCCTGTTGCCTATCGGCGGTTTTGCGCAGCAAAATTTCTTTAACGTACCTTCTTCGGACATTACCCACAAAAATAAGCTATTCTTCCAGCAACAATTTAATATTGCCAGAACGGGCACCAGCAACACCACGTTGGATTATGGTTTGGGCAATAACCTGGAAATTGGCCTCAACTTGTTTAACGTCAACCTCTACAGCCCGGAAGCGGTCGGCAACCCTAACTTTTTAGCCAACTTCCAAAAGGCGTTCGTCATCACCAGCGACTATAAGATCAGTTTTGGCACCCAATCGGGGATTACCCCGCCTGTGTACAAGTCGGCCTTACAACTGCCCAGCTTTTCTTATGTCAACAACGCTGTTGACTTGGCTAAATGGGGCAAGTATCTGTTGGGCACTTATTATGCCAACAGCGCTTACGCGGGGGGAAAAGATGCCATCGGGCTGATGGCGGGGGTGGAGTGGCCGTTGTGGCAAAATCAGCTGCATCTAATGGGTGATTTGCTGACGGGCACTAACAACATCAGCGTTGCGGTCTTAGGTTTCGCCGTCCATTTGCCTGGTGACTGGCAGATTTCCTTGGGCGCCCAATTGCCCGCACCGAACAGCCACACTGATTATGGTGGCGTTCTTGAAATCACCAAACTCTAAGTGCTGGACACTAACGCTATCCGTCACTCAACCGGCGGTTCCTGACGGTTAATCTGGATATCCTCTTTCATAATCTCAACCATTTCATTGAGCTTGTTCAAATCATTGCGCATGTCCATAAGCAAAAAATAACAGACCAGTGCCGCTAAGGATGCGACGATCGCCAAAATCAACGCGAGGACATTAATTCGCGTCTGTTCAGCCTTATATTCGCAGCGATACGGCTGGGTCTTATCATCGGTAACAGTGGCGGCGGGGGTCATGCCGTTATCTTGCCCTAGTTTTGCAGACAGCTGCCGAGCCGCCTCGCTATCTAGGTCATTTATGGGAATAGCTTGCACGGTCGCGCCCCTATCCGCCGCCGCTGGCTTAAGCGGTGACATCATTTCGGGTTCGTATGCCCCAGCAATGGTCGGCTCAACTTTCGCATTCCAAAGGGGTTGATTAGGCTCTGGCCGGATGTCCACGGCATAGGTATCCTCTGTAGGAGCTGGCACAGCGACCACGACGGCGGCCTGCCCTACTGCTGGGTTATGATGGCTAGTTGGCTCGTCAAACATCGGCATCACATCGGCTTCAGCAAAGTCAGGGGCGGGCGACACTAAGGCGATACCCAGCTCTTCGGCAACGTGGCGATCCGCCTTGAACCCCCCATCATAGCTATCAGGCTCCAGCTCTACAAGCCGCACTTGCACATGTGGGTCTTGAACCACCGGCACCACTCTATAAGCGCTTGCCTCCGGTTCAAAATCATCAATTGCCGTCAATGTTTCACCAAGCTTATCGCTGGTCATATCCGCAGGCTGAACCATACTGGTGACGACTTTCTCAAAACCGCTGTTCACCAATAGCCGATCAATGGCATCTTCATCGTCCACACGGTTATTTAATGGCATAACCCTCAGGTCAGTGTCATCACGGGTCGCCCGTAGATCAGCCAACACACTGTCATCGGTGGTTACGCCCAAATCAGTGAGCCGGTTAAGGCCACGGTTGCCGGAAGCTATTCGTTTGCTGGTCTTTTTCATAGTGGGGGTGTCAGGTAAAAAAAATTTACAAGGTTAGTTTAAACTGCGGATAGTTAGAAAATAGCGGTTGTCTCGTATTGGGGACTTAACCCGTGCTTAGTGCGCCCGGTCATGGGCGTTATCCGTCACTATCTTCCCTATTGGCTTCTTGGCTGCGCCAAACCACTGTTTTACTAAGCCACGACAACAAATTTAACGGCACACTCAGCAATGTGCATAAAGTTTCTCTCATTTGATGCTAAACTTCCAAAAAAATATTTAAAAACTCATATGCAGCTCGCCATTACCGCCTTAGGCAACAACAAAATTAATTTCATCGCGGAATTATTGCCCGCTATCCGCGATTGCAAATGCAATATCCTGGAAATCCGCGCTTCGCGGCTGGCTCAGGCTACCGCCACTTATTTGCTGGTGCAAGGCAATTGGAACCAGATCGCCAAACTGGAAAGCACACTGGAAGTGATCCAGCGCCGGATTGACATTAAAATCCAGACGCTACGCCCGGAAAGCAAGGAAAAAGGCAAAGAGTGTATGCCTTATTTGCTGGAAACCTTATCACTAAACCACGATAGCATCATCGAGTCGGTCAGCTCGTTCCTGATCGACCGTGATATTGAAATTGAAGATATTACCGGGAGTTGCTATCCTGCCCCTTATATTCAAAACCCCGTCTTTGCCAGTAAATTTATTGTCCTTATCCCTCCGCAACTGCATTTGTTATCGCTGCGCGAAGAATTTATGGAGTTTTGTGACCAGCTTAACATTGATGCCATCCTTGAACCCATAAAACGTTAGCCAACTTATGACCTCAGCCTTTGTGGGCACACTCGTGCTAGATTTGCAACTTGCGGCCACCGGTGCAAAAACCGTCAAGTTCAGTGATTATCGTGGCCATTATCTGTTGTTATATTTTTATCCCAAAGACAACACCCCAGGCTGCACCCAAGAAGGTTTGGCCTTTAGCGCCGCCCACGCAGCGTTTGCCGCCCTCAACACGGTGATCTTAGGCATATCGCGCGATTCGGTAAAAACCCATGAAAACTTCAAATGCAAACAGGCGTTTGCATTTGACCTGCTATCCGACCACGAAGAGCAATTGTGTAACCTCTTTGAGGTCATCAAACTTAAAAATATGTACGGTAAACAAGTGCGCGGCATTGAACGCAGCACGTTCTTACTGTCGCCTGACGGCGTGCTAATCCACGAATGGCGTAAAGTCAAAGTCGCAGGCCATTGCGATGACGTGTTGGCCGTACTGCGGACGCTAACAGCCGCGAACCGCTAAACAGCCCCCTTTACCAACCGGCAGACACTTTGCCCGGCGGGCGCACCTTAAGCCCTCCCTGCCACGTACCGATAACGGCTTTCGCCTTCTTCCCGCCTAACATCCATGGTACCGACATGAATATTCAGACCACGCCTGATAAAAAACTGTTTGTTTTAGATACCAATGTGCTAATGCACGACCCTGCGGCGATATTCCGTTTTCAGGAACATGACATCTTTATCCCGATGATTGTCCTGGAAGAGCTGGACCACGGCAAAAAAGGCCTGACCGATGTGGCGCGTAACGTCCGCCAAGTCAGCCGCTTTCTTGACGAACTGATCCGCGATGCCAACCAACAAACGCTTAACGATGGCCTGCCGCTGTCCCGCATCGAACACGGCCCCAATGGCGATAGTCTGAACAGCTTCGGGCGCTTATACTTTGAAACTAGCACCCTAACCGCGCTATTGCCCGACAGTATGCCGGGCAAGCTGGCGGACAACTCCATACTCAGCGTGGTGTTGGCGTTGACCAAAAAATTCCCGTACCTTAAAGTCATCTTGGTGTCGAAAGACATTAACATGCGCATCAAGGCGGCGACCTTAGAGTTAAGTGCGGAGGATTACCACAACGACCAAACCCTGGATGATATTGACTTGCTTTACAGCGGCGCGACCGCACTGGACGATGATTTTTGGGATAACCACGGCACCAAAATGGATTCTTGGCAGGAGAAAGACCGCACGTTTTACCGCCTTGAAGACCCACTGGTCAACGAATGGTATCCCAACCAATACTTGTATATGGACAATGACAGCAATTTTGAGGCGATTGTCCGCTCTTGTAACAACGGTGTCGCCATTTTGGAGTTGGCGCGCGATTACCGCTCCAAGCACAACAACGTGTGGGGCGTATGCGCCAAAAACCGCGAACAAAACTTTGCCCTTAATGTACTGCTCGACCCTGAAATTGACTTTGTCACCTTACTGGGCACGGCAGGCACCGGCAAAACCTTGCTGGCGTTGGCTGCGGGACTCGTCCTGACCATGGAGAAAAAAATTTACGGCGAAATCATCATGACCCGGGAAACCGTCTCCATA
>JACXTQ010000378.1 GCA_016919605.1 Methylovulum sp. | reverse complement strand
GAAGCGGCTCAGGGAGCATAAAATGGCTATTTTAATTGACGAAACAACACGCATCATTGTTCAGGGCTTTACCGGAAAGATTGGCAGTTTTCACGCTCAGGACATGATTAACTACGGCTCTAATGTTGTCGGCGGCGTTACCCCTGGTAAAGGCGGCCAAACTCATCTGGGCCTGCCCGTCTTTAACACGGTCAAAGAAGCCGTGCAGCAAGTTGGTGCCGAGGCCAGCATCGTGTTTGTACCCCCTGCATTTGCCGCCGACTCCATTATGGAAGCCGCCGATGCCGGTATCAAATACTGCGTGGCGATTACTGACGGCATCCCGACCCAAGACATGATGACGGTCAAAAACTTCCTGCGCCGTTTCCCGAAAGAACAGCGCATGGTACTGACCGGCCCCAACTGCGCGGGTACTATCAGCCCAGGCCGCGCCATGCTCGGCATTATGCCCGGACATATCTACATGCAGGGTAATGTCGGCATTGTAGGGCGCTCCGGCACTTTAGGCTACGAAGCTGCCGACCAGATGAAACGCTTAGGTATCGGCATTTCCACATCAGTCGGTATCGGTGGCGACCCGATTAACGGCAGCTCGCACCGCGATATTCTGGAAATGTTTGAACAAGACCCAGAGACTAAAGTCGTCGTCATGATTGGCGAAATCGGCGGCCCGCAAGAGGTGGAAGCAGGTTTATGGGCTAGGGATAATATGAGCAAACCCGTGGTGGCTTATATCGCGGGTCTGACCGCCCCCGAAGGTCGCCGTATGGGCCATGCCGGTGCCATCATTTCCTCAGCGGGTGAAAGCGCGGCGGAAAAAGTCGCCATGCTTAAGGAATTGGGCGTGATTATCAGCCCAACCCCTGCGGCTATGGGTGCTACCGTGGCCAACGTGTTGGCGAAGTTATAACACTACGTTAAGGGTGGCGGCACAGCACCCGCTTGAAAATCATGAAAGGGGTAAAACTTGAGTTTTACCCCTTTTTTGTTGCCTGTAATAAATTCACTTAAACCTCCATCAACAATTTATTGTTATAGATATAACAATAAAGTTATAATTGAAACATGAACTGGCTATTATTAATTATCTCCTTGCCCACCGACAACACGGCTGGGCGTATGCGCTCATGGCGGGCGATTAAGGCTTGTGGGGCGGTGGTGTTGCGTGACGGGGTTTATTTACTGCCTGAGCGTGACCCGTGTCTGGCGGCGTTCCAAGCGGTGCAGATGGATGTGCGGGCGGGCGGTGGCGTGGCTTATTTACTGACGGTGGCGATGATGGATGACAGCCTAGATTTAGGGCTGTTCCAACGTGACGGCGAGTATGCCGCCTTGTTGTGCGATATTGAGGGACTACGGCAGGACTTGGCCGCCAAGCCGTTAGCGGACGCTTTTAAAAAAACCGCCAAGCTGCGCAAGGCATTTGCGCACGTGGTGGCGATTGATTTTTTCCCCACTGCCTCGCAACAGCAGGTTAATGCCGCTTTGTCGGCCCTAGAAACGGCTATCCGGCGGTTAATGTCGCCCGATGAGCCGCATCCGATTGACGGCGTATTGGCGCCATTACGTTGTGGTGATTACCAAAATCGATTATGGGCCACACGCCGCCGCCCGTGGGTAGACCGCTTGGCCTGTGCGTGGCTGATCTGCCGCTTTATCGACCCTCAGGCACGGCTGTTATGGCTGGAATCGCCCGCCGATTGTCCACCGGAAGCGTTAGGTTTTGATTTTGATGGCGCAGCTTTTAGCCATATTGGTAATTACGTCACCTTTGAGGTGTTGCTAAACCGCTTCCAACTGGAAACCGCCGCGTTAAAACGGTTGGCGGCGTTGGTGCATTATCTGGATGTCGGTGGGGTACAACCCGCCGAAGCCAACGGTGTGGAATGGGTACTAAAAGGCCTGTGCGCAACCCATAACGATGACGATCAACTTTTAGTGGCGGCTGGCGGTGTGTTTGACGGTTTGCTGATGGCTTTTACACACGTAGTGGAGGGTAAGTAATGACAAAAACAAACAGTACGGGGCAGACGTTGCCAAGACCTGCCGCCGTCTCATTTTGGACGGCTTTTTTATTCTGGCTAAAAATGGGCTTCATCAGTTTTGGTGGCCCCGCCGGACAAATCGCCATTATGCACCAAGAGTTGGTGGAAAACCGCCGCTGGATTTCTGAGCGGCGGTTTTTACACGCACTCAATTTTTGTATGCTGTTGCCAGGGCCGGAAGCCCAACAATTGGCGATTTATATCGGCTGGCTGATGCACAAAACGTGGGGTGGCATAGTTGCTGGCTTGCTGTTTGTGTTGCCGTCGCTGTTTATCCTGATAACGCTATCTTGGGTGTATCTTGCTTTTGGCGATGTGCCGTGGGTGGCGGGGCTATTTTATGGCATCAAACCCGCCGTTACCGCTATCGTTTTACAGGCCGCGCACCGTATCGGCTCCAGATCGTTGAAAAACCGCGTGTTATGGGCGGTGGCCGGACTGGCTTTTGTGGCTATTTTTGCCTTTAATATCCCGTTTCCGGCGATTGTCGCCACGGCGGCGGTATTGGGTTATGCGGGTGGGCGGTTTAGCCCTGACACCTTTAAGGCAGGGGGCGGCCACGGCAAGGCGGACAAGTCTTTTGGCCCCGCCTTGATTGATGACGACCAGCCACGGGTGGCGCATACCCGCTTTAAAGTCTCACGCTTGCTGATGCTGGTGATCGTCGGCGGCTTGTTGTGGCTGATACCGATGGCGTATTTGACCCTGACGTATGGTTGGGAACATGCCCTGACACAAATGGGCTGGTTTTTTACCAAAGCGGCCTTATTGACCTTTGGTGGGGCGTATGCGGTGTTGCCTTATGTCTATCAGGGGGCGGTGGAGCATTATCATTGGCTAATCCCGCAACAAATGATAGACGGCTTGGCCTTGGGCGAAACCACTCCAGGGCCGCTGATTATGGTGGTCACGTTTGTCGGTTTTGTCGCGGGTTGGACACAAAGTCTGTTTGGCGGTGATGCCTTGTTTTGCGCGGGTGCGGTGGCGGCGATAGTCGTGACTTATTTTACCTTTTTGCCCAGCTTTTTGCTGGTGCTGGCCGGTGGGCCGTTGATTGAATCCACCCACGGCAACTTAAGCTTTACCGCCCCTTTAACCGCCATCACCGCCGCCGTGGTCGGGGTGATTTTAAACCTTGCCCTGTTCTTTGCTTGGCATGTGTTTTGGCCTACGGGGTGGGCGGGGGCTTTTGATGGGGTGTCGGCGTTAATATCGGCAGGGGCGTTGCTGGCCTTGTTGCGTTACAAAGTCGGTGTTATCCCTGTCATTGTCAGCGCCGGGGTCATTGGTTTGGCGGCCTCGTTATTGAAACCGTGGTTATTACCGATGCTGGGGGTGTAACATGCAATGGATTACTCGTGAGCGTCCTAAAATAGACCGTATCGCTTGCCCGTGGCTGGTGGCGCGGTTTATCGACCCGCAAGCCGAATTTTTATATGTACCGGCGGCGAAGGTGTTGCCGATAGCTCAAGCCACAGGCGCTATACCTTACGATGTGCCGGACGTGGAATTGTCGCATGTCGGCGAACTGTGCAGCTTCGATGCCTTTTTGCAAAAATACCAACTGACCGATCCGGCCTTGCAACAGCTGGCCGTTATCGTCCGTGGCGCCGACACCTCACGCTTGGACTTAAGCCCGCAATCGGCGGGGCTGTATGCCATTTCCCTAGGTTTGTCGCAGACTTTTGCCGATGACCACGAGATGCTCAAACACGGGATGGTGATGTATGACGCGTTATATGCCTGGTGTCGGCATTGTCAGGCGGAAACGCATAACTGGCCGCCGCAGTTGGGTTAATAGTAAGGCACATTTTGTAGGATGCGAGCGTAAGAGTATGCGCCCTACGGAATCCGGCCTTAACCGTGTTGCGGGACGGCGGAGCATTTTTGGATGCGTTCCCATTCATGTCCCTGAGGGGGTACGCCGGAGCATCACTGCCATTAAGTTAAGGTTTTTTGTATTTATTATCAACAAGATACGGTTGTAGTAGGTCGGGTTAGCGATAGCGTAACCCGACTTTATCCGAACGGCACACGTCGGGTTACGCTATCGCTAACCCGGTATCTACATCGTATTTTTCAATACAATATATTGATTATTAACATAAATATCTTAACTTAATGGCAGTGACACGCTGTGTGGGAACGAGGAAAAGCCATCATACGGAGTAATACGCTTACGCCTTATCGGCGTTGTATGGCGCAGGGGCAAAAGTGGAATTATAGCTTGTCAGTTAAAACCGTTAGGCGTATTCTCTAGCACTAGACGGAGGGTAATGTTTTTGTTAATCACTTTAATTGTAAATTAACATGCGGTGCAATACAGCTTTGACTATTACACCTTACCGTGTTTGACGTTAGATCTTATATAACCACTACGGAGACAGCCAATGAAAAAACTTGCTATTACAATTTTTGCAATTTTGGGTATTTCTTTAATCAATTCCGCACAAGCGGATTCGGCAAAATTAATTAATCCTGAAAATGGACATAGTTATAAACGATTCGATTCTGCTAAAACATGGTCAAAATCAAAAGCTTATTGTATACAACAAGGAGGCTACTTGGCAACTATTACTACCCAATCAGAGCAAGACTGGATAGTAAGTGAAGGATTGGATTCTAGTGACACATGGATAGGCGGTTCAGATGCAACAATCGAAGGAACATGGACGTGGGTTACAGGGGAATCGTTTAGTTATGTAAATTGGGCTGTTGGAGAGCCAAACGATCATAATGGACAAGATTATCTGTCTTTTTCAAATTACTCTGTTTTTCCAAGAGGAACCTGGGATGATCGGGGGCTACCAGGTGGTGACAGCAGTCAAGCGTATTTGTGCGAATGGAATCAATTAAAAATTTATTCGCAAGTTAATACTCTTCCAGACATTAACGGCAATGGCTCGCAAGAACTTGCCTTAGTTGGCGAGCTAGGTTCAAATTACATGCTTTTTATTTATGACAGCGAAACCCAAGCGATTATTAAAGAAACTATTGTAAAGCCGATAGCAGGTAATTTATTAAAATCCTTAACAATTGTCGATGATATTAGCGGAAATGGTAAGCCAGAAATAGCCGTTTTAATTACTAAAAAATCAATAAATAGTACAGTGCTTCAGTTACATGATTCTCTAACTGGTACGGTTGTAAAAACAATAACTTTACCCAATTCATAAAAAACGCGGTAGACTCATTTTTTTCGTAGGGCGCAATAGCGAGGGCGTATTGTGACGTATGATTACCTCAGTTACCACATTCTTTAAACTGTGCTCACGATAGTCA
This sequence comes from Methylovulum sp., assembly GCA_016919605.1. Classification (GTDB taxonomy): domain Bacteria; phylum Pseudomonadota; class Gammaproteobacteria; order Methylococcales; family Methylomonadaceae; genus Methylovulum. The sequence continues at coordinate 5,992 of JACXTQ010000378.1, read as the reverse complement.
ACGCCCACTATTGTGCCCCATTGAACAGATACCCTCTGTTCGACATCACAGTGCAACATCGGGTAAGGCTCATCCAAAACCTGTTTTGCCCAGCCCTATTTGACCAGATTTAAGAATATCCATACGGCGCAATACGCTCACAGTCGCGTCCTATGGAATGTGCCTTACTGCGTTATTAATTGGTGGCTCTAGTTAGGGATACCATTCCACTAATTGAAACCATTGGTTATTTTTTAGGCGGAAGGTCGAAAAATCCGCCTTATCAACGGTTAATATCTGTTGTTGCCGATAGGTATTGGCCAGCCAAACTACAGCGGCATCCGTGAAATCAATGTCATGGTCAGCATATTTTTCAATAGTTTGTATTATGTCGCCATAAGCTGTTACTGGCACGTCAACTACGGTAACGCCTCCACAGGCCACCCAGTTTAATAAGGCTATTTTTGCTTTTACATCTAAAAAATAACAGCTTTCAGCAATTACGGGGGGCTACCGTAATTAATGCTTGTTGGTTTTGCCGGAGAAAGCTTAAGGCATGTTGGTGCAGTTTGTCGCAGCGAATATAGAGTGCGACTAAAAAACCTGTGTCAACTATCAGCATTGCCAGTAAACCGTGCTTTTAATAAGGCTTTGCTATGTTGGGCAATATCGCCTTCGTGGGTTTGGTCGGCCCCAAAACCTTCCTTACCCAATTCATAAGGGCTTAAGGGGCTATTGCTGGCGGTCAATAAGCGTTCGAGAGCCAAACGGATAGTTTCAGTTTTGGACAATTGATGTTGTTGGCAATACAGGGTGAGCCGTTGTTCTAGGTTGTCCGGTAGTTGTATGGATAAAGGCATAGCGGTTCCTTTGGCGTGCAGAGGTGCGTTGTTTGGATAGTGTGAAAGTTTTAACCTGCTTCGTCAAGTCGATGGCTGCCCGATTGTGCATGAAATAAAACTTATTGTAGAGACGGAAGCGCACAACGTCTCTAACCATCTTTGGGCTGGTTAATGGTGGGTCAAGACGTTGCCGTGCAACATTTCTACGGTGCGCCCGTTTTTAGGGGTGTCGTTGATAAAATAGCAGTAGGTAGGTAGTGGCTGATGGCGCGTAGGTTTTCGGTGGGGCCATGGTGTGGGGCACGAAAGTGCAACTTGACAAAAAATAGATTTCAATACACTGTTTAATTCATCAACTTTTTTGGAGCAATGATATGTCGGCAGTAAAAGCTATTGGTTTGACCAGTGTGGAAGGCTATTTGAAAGGGGAACTGACCAGCGAAGTGAAACACGAACTGATTGATGGTCATGTGTATGCTATGGCTGGAACGAGTGCTAACCATGAAAGAATATCTGTAAATGTTTTAAGAAAATTCGGTAATCATTTAGAAAATAATCCTTGTGAACCGTTTGGTTCAGATATGAAATTAAGAATTAATTCAAATTTTTTCTACCCTGATGTGATGGTGGATTGCAATTTTGACAATTCCGAGCCTTATTTTACGAAAACACCTATTATCATTGTTGAAGTTTTATCTAAGTCCACTCGACGAAAAGATACAACCATTAAGTTTATGTCGTACATAAACATCCCTAGCTTACAAGAATATGTGATGGTTGAACAAGACATTGTGGATGTTCAGGTATTCAGAAGAAGTGAAGGTTGGTTAGCAAAACATTATTATTTAGGCGATGACATCACTTTTGAATCCATTGGGTTAACCTTATCAGTGGCAGAAATCTATCACCGTGTACAAAACGATGATATGGTCGAATTCCTGAACAACACAGCCGAGCAATAGCGCGGTTTTTTGATCCCTCAATACAAATTATCCCAGCTCAATCATTATCCTCACTAGGTATTTGTCCGCGTGATTCTTCCGACAACAGCATTTGCGCTCCGGTGGTGACGAGGGTGTCGCCCGGTTTTAGGGTGTCGCTGAGAAAATAGCCGTGGGCGGTGGGGGTGTAGTGGCTGATGGCGCGGCGGCTGAAGGTGTCGGTGTCGGTTTTTAGGTAGACGTAGGCTTGGTCGCCCGCCCAACAGACGGCGGAGGTCGGGATGATGACACCGCTCTGTGGCTTATCGTGTTCGGGCAACCAGGCACTGACGCTCATGCCGGTTTTGATGGTTTTGCCGCTGGTCTGGAAAAAATAGCTCAGGCCTTGGCTGCTGTTGTCGGTTTGCGGGGCGACTGAAATCAGTTCGGCGGTTTGGGCTTTGCTACGCTCGCCGGACACTTCCACGGCAATGGTGCGTAGGTTTTCGGCAGGGTTATGGTGGCTGGGAACGGTGATTTGCAATAGGGTTTGCTGGCCGCTTAAAAACGGAGCCAGTTTCTCGCCGTGGGCGGTCAATGCCCACGCGGATAGGGTGTCGCCCCAGTTGAGCAGGGCTTCGTCAATTAAGGCTTGGTCTTGGTATTGGCTGGCATCCAGCAAGGCTTTGTCGGTTTGCCATTGCGCCTGTTGGTCTTGTAGGTTGCGTTTGGCGGTGACACCGTGTTCGTAGAGGTCTTGTTGGCGTTGGATGCTTTGCTCGGCTTGTTTAAATTTGGCACTGGCGCGGTTACGGTCGGTCAAGGTCGCCAGATAGCGGTGATGCAGGCTGAGTAGGGGTTGGACGCTAATGGCTTTGCCAAAGGCCAAAAATTCGGCGTGATGGTGTGCCGGTTGCAATACGGTGACGACCAAGCCGGTTTGTTGCTGGGTCTTTTCATCCAGTTTGATGACGGTTTGCCCGTTGATGTGTTGGGTTTTGCTTAGGGTAGGGGAGTCATCGTCATCGGCGATGGCGCTGTTGAGGCAAAACCAGCCGATAATGAGAAGTGCAAGCGTGCGGTGAAGGGAGGGTAATCGGGTTAATCCAGCCATGCGTAGGTGTTCGGTGTGTAAGCCTTAGGTCGCGGTGATTATAGCTGTATCGCGGCGATATGTCCGTAGCCCACCCAATAAAAAGCCCTGGCTGAAATATCAGCCAGGGCTTTTAAGTTTATCTAAAAATCAGATAATCTTAGTTAGGCAGTGCGAATACAGTCAATGTACCGCCCAGTTTGGTGTAAGAGCTTAAGCTTCTGTACGCGCCTACAGCACCCAGACCTTCTGATCCGGTTTTATCCGTACCATCGTCAAGGCCTGCCGCGATACCGATACCTGCCCAGCCGCCGATACCTGACAATACGCCGACATATTGTTTGCCGTTGTATTTCCAAGTGTTGACGTTACCGATGATGCCTGATGGGGTTTTGAATTTGTACAATTCTTTACCAGTTTTAGCATCAACCGCTTTCAGGTAGCCTTCCAGTGTGCCGTAGAAAACTACGCCGCCAGCAGTGGCGACTGAACCTGACCAAACTGAGAATTGCTCTTTGTTAGACCAAGCAATTTTGCCAGTTTTAGCGTCATAGGCGGTAAATTGGCCTAAGTTGGTGGTGTTGTCGGGTTTGCCTGTCATAACATCAGCACCGGCTGGCATCATGGTCAGGGTTGCGCCTACATACGGTTGGCCAGCGGTGTAAGCGACTTCGAACGGTTCGTAGTCCATACACAGATGGTTAGCGGAGATGTAGAACAAGCCAGTTTGTGGAGAATAAGAAACGGGTTGTTGGTTTTTGGAGCCTAACGCCGCAGGGCAAGCACCTTTGGTGTTGACATCTTCGCCGTTGTGTTCGGTACTGAATTCAGGCACAACTTGTGGGCGGCCTGTTTTCATGTCAACGTGAGTTGCCCAGTTGACAGATTTGTCGAATTTTTCAGCAACCAACAGTTCGCCAGTTTCACGGTCTAAAGTATAGCCAAAGCCGTTACGGTCGAAATGCACGATAGTTTTGTGCATTTGGCCTTTAACTTCTTGGTCAACCAGAACGGTTTCGTTGATACCGTCAAAGTCCCACTCATCGTGTGGAGTCATTTGGTAAACCCATTTTACTGCACCAGTGTCAGCGTCACGCGCCCACAATGACATAGACCATTTGTTGTCGCCAGGACGTTGTACTGGGTTCCAAGTAGATGGGTTGCCTGAGCCGTAATAGACCAAGTTCAGTTTAGGGTCATAGCTGTACCAGCCCCATGTTGTACCGCCACCGATTTTCCATTGGTCGCCTTCCCAAGTGCTGGTGCTGGAATCAGGGCCGACAGGGGCCACTTTGCCGTCTTTCCAAGCAGTGGTTTTCTTAGCGTCAATCAGGGTGTCTTTATCTGGGCCGATGCTGTAGCCTTTCCACGCCAATTTGCCGGTGTTGATGTCGTAAGCGGCCAAGAAGCCACGGACACCAAACTCACCGCCGGAAATACCGGTCAGGACTTTGTCTTTAACGACTAAAGGCGCGTTGGTGTTGGTCATACCCAATTTTGGGTCGCCGTTTTGTACGCTCCAGATACGTTTGCCTGTTTTTGCATCCAATGCAGTCAGGACGGTGTTGGATTGTTGCAAGAAAATTTTGCCGTCGCCATACGCCAAACCACGGTTGACAGTATCGCAGCACATGACAGGGATAGTGACATCAGCGTCTTGTGTTGGGGTGAATTCCCAAATGACGGATTGGGTTTTTTGGTCGATTGCGTAAACGGTGTTAGGGAAGGGTGTGTGGATATACAGGACATCATCAACAACCAATGGGCCGCCTTCATGACCACGCAATACGCCTGTGGAGAAAGACCATGCCGGTTGCAGATTTTTGACGTTGCTGGCGTTGATATCGTTCAGTTCGCTATAACGGGTACCCGCATAGTTACCACCCCAAGTTGCCCAGTTGGCAGGGTTTTGGGTCAATTTCTCAACACCGCTGTTAGCAGTTGAAATCGCTGGTGCGGCTAATAAAGCGGCTACGCTAGAAGCAAGTAGCAAGCTTTTTAAAGGCTTCATCATAATTTATTTCTCCTGATATTTTGTTGTACAACAAAATACTGATTATGTTTTTTTAGACTAATATTAGTTTTTTTGGCTGAGCAACTTTCATCCCCTCGTGTGCAGGAAACTTTCACGCCAAGTGCCTAGATTTAATGATTTTGGGTCAAAAGTCAACTATTAATAGAAGCGGCATTGTTTGGCGGGGGGTGAACGCCTCCAAGATGCTCCATTGTCTCCACTTAGCCCATTGTTTCCTAAATAACTTCTTAAATAACTTCGCGTTGGTAAGTGTCTTGGTTCCAGCTTAGGGCATCGCCCGCTTGCTTATGCCATGCCGCAAGCACAAAACGCTGTGCGGGCTGGCCGTCAATGGTCAGGTTGTGGATGGCGGGGCGGTGGGTATGGCCGTGGATCAGCCGAAAACAACCGTATTTTTGTAACGTGTCGATGACGGTATCCTGATTGACATCCATAATGTCTTGGCTTTTCTTGCGCTTATGGAAAAAACTGCGCAGGCGATACCAACGCGCGGCGAGCAAACGCACCAGCAGGGGCTTGGATAAGACGTTCTGTTGCCACTCTAACGTTCGAGATTGGGTGCGGAAAGTTTGATAGGGTATGTCATCGGTGCACAACAAGTCGCCGTGGGTCAATAAGGTGGGTGTGCCAAACAGGTCAATCACCGTATAATCACCTAACAATACGACCCCAGTGTCTTGGGAAAAGCGTTGTCCGAGTAAAAAATCACGGTTGCCCAATTGCAGGTAGACGCGGGTACCGCTGTCGGTCAATTGTTTGAGGTGCTTACGGATAGCACCGTTAGGCGGGGTGAAATCGTCATCTCCTATCCACGCGTCGAACAAATCGCCCAGAATGTACAAGGCGGACGCTTGCGGGGCGCGGTTTTCAAGAAAATGGATAAAGCGGCGGGTAATCTCAGGTTTGTCCAGCGAGAGGTGCAGGTCGGAGATGAACAGGATGTCTTGGGGCATGGGTTAAGCTCCTGTTGGCGGTAGTTGCTAAAAAAGCAAGGGGGTGCAAAACGAGTTTTGCGCCCCCTTGTCAGAGAGCGGTGGGTTACTCGATCACTTCCGCTTTTTCGACCACGATGTCGGTCTTAGGCACGTCTTGATGGCCGCCACGGTTGCCTGTAGGCGCTTTT
>JACXTQ010000377.1 GCA_016919605.1 Methylovulum sp. | reverse complement strand
TAAATGTCATCAGTTAGTTTGCTAGTGCGTCTTTCCTTAGTTTAACAAGGGTGATTCGATAGCTAACCAAAAATTGCCATGTAAATTAGATAATTATAAAACTGTCCGAACCATTGACAATGGGAGTATAAAATAAAGCAATTACAGGTGTTGGTAGCAATGCTGCATCCAGACAATCCAAAAGCTGGGGACACGGATCAAGACATTAAGCAACGCTTTCGCCAGCAATTCTCTAAACATTAGATTTCAGACACTGAGGCAGTCCCTTTAGCCGTTAAGCCTTAAAAGGGTGGCCTAGTCAAGTATGCCCATACGCTTTCATATTGACGGTTAAACATAAGCTACTCCTTTGCATTTTAATCCCCGAAAGACCATCGGTTATCCCTGTGTTATCATGCACCTCGCCCAACGTTCACCAAAATAATAACAATAAGGAGATGCAACGATGAAAGAGACGCTGTTAAAAATCTGGCAAGATGCTTGGCCTAGCATAAAAGCCACCCGACCGTTACCGACGGGCGAAGGTGTCATTGACGAAAGCGCATTTAGCACCCTAGAAGCCGATAAGGTGTTTGATGCGGTAAATTACGCTACCACTACCGTGGGACAAGCGGTGCTGTACCGTTCCTTGGCGCAACCGCTAGACAACCTTGACGAACTACAGGCCAAACAAGCGGCGGTGCAAGAATTAAGCGACACGCCGCATTTGACGGCGGCCTTGAACGCTATTGTCGAACAGGCGAGCGCACAGGAAAACAGTTTTTACCGCCTGCTATTTGGCAATTTCTTAGGCTCATTCACCTCGGCACGGGAAAGCCACGAGATTGAAGGCTACGGCTATGCCGAATATAAAAAAGGCGTGCAGTTTATGCTTGATCTGGTCGAGCAAATCCAAAGCTTGGATAGGCCGACCAGCCCCTACTTGCAAAACCTGTTCACCACCATCACCGCGTTTGCCGATACCCGCCCGTATTCCTTGATGAGAGGGCCTGCATACCTGACCGAGCGGGGTATCCAATGCCGCGAAGAACGCCGTGGTTCGTTGTTACCGGCTGTCATCTTTATGCCGCGTATCATCAAGCCGTTGTTGTTGGCGACGCTGTTTGGCCTCTATTGGCTAATCAGTACCTTTACCCCCGCCGATATGCGCTTAGATCTGCCCAATGGCATGGTTTTCCTATCGCCTTTATTATTGTTGTATTTCCCTATTATTGGCGGCTTTGACCGTGACAAATGTATCATTCCCTTGCGGACAATTTATAAAAACTCCGCCGCCGTTGGCGAAACCTTAGACGCGCTGGGGCAGTTGGATGAGTTGTTGTCGTTCTTGAAGTTTGCCGAACACTTTGGCCATAGCATGGTATTACCGACGTTAATAGATGGCCCGCACCACCGCATAAACTTGAGCGAAGCCAGAAATCCGGTGTTAAGCAAGGCCTATACGGATTATGTCGGCAATGACTTGGCCTTAGACGACGAAAAGCTGTTGCTGGTCACTGGCCCTAACAGTGGCGGCAAAACCGCTTTTTGTAAGACCCTCACGCAAATCCAACTGCTAGCGCAAATCGGCTGTTTTGTACCTGCCAAAACCGCTACATTGACCGTGGCCGACCGTATTTTTTACCAAGTCCCGGAAATTAGCCACCTCAATGATGGTGAAGGCCGTTTTGGTACGGAACTAAAACGCACCAAAGACATCTTTTTGGCGACCACCGCAAAAAGCTTGGTAGTCCTTGATGAGTTATCAGAAGGCACTACATTTGAAGAAAAGATGGAATCTTCCACTAACACCCTCAATGGTTTTTACCGGAAAGGCAACAGCACCGTACTGATTACCCACAACCATCAATTGGTTGACCATTTCGTCAAACAGAAGCTGGGTTTGCCCAGACAAGTGGAGTTTGCCAACGATGCGCCCACCTATAAGCTGGTGCCCGGCATTTCCCGCGTCAGCCATGCTGACCGTGTCGCCAAGAAAATTGGTTTTTCCAAAGAAGACATAGACAACTACTTAGCAGAGACAAAATGAATATAGGCACCGCGTTAACCCCTCATGCCACCCGCGCCTTATTGCTAGGCAGTGGTGAGCTAGGCAAAGAACTGACCATCGCCCTGCAACGCTATGGGGTCGAAGTCATCGCCGCAGACCGTTATGCGAACGCCCCCGCGCAACAGGTCGCACACCGTAGCCATGTCATAGACATGACCGACGCAAAAGAAGTCAAACGATTGATCGCGCTGGAAAACCCCCAGTTTATCATCCCCGAAATCGAAGCGATCGCCACGGCGGCACTGGCGGAGATTGAGGCGGACGGTTTATGTACGGTTGTACCTAACGCCCGCGCCATCCAATTGACCATGAACCGTGAAGGCATTAGGACGCTGGCGGCACAAGAGCTAGGCATCCCCACCTCGGCCTATGCTTTCGCCGAATCTTTTGAACAATTGCAAGCGGCGGTGGAAGGTGGCATAGGTTATCCTTGTTTTATCAAACCAACGATGTCGTCATCGGGCAAAGGCCAATCTATGGTCAAATCCGCCGAGCAATTGCAACAAGCTTGGGATACCGCGAAAGCCAGTGGCCGTGTCGATACCGGCAAGGTGATTGTCGAAGCGAACATAGACTTTGATTTTGAAATTACTCTGCTGACCGTCCGCGCCCTCAATACCCAAGGCGAGGTTGACACACATTTTTGCGCCCCTATCGGCCACCGTCAAGAACACGGTGATTACCGCGAAAGCTGGCAGCCGCAAGCTATGACCGCCGCCGCCTTGGCCAATGCCCAAGCGGTAGCCTTTAAAATATGTACGGCCTTAGGTGGGTTAGGCTTGTTCGGTGTCGAGCTGTTTGTTAAGGGCGATGACGTTTGGTTTAGCGAAGTCAGCCCCAGGCCGCACGACACGGGTATGGTGACAATGGTCACGCAACGGCAGACGGAATTTGACCTGCACGCCCGCGCCATTTTAGGCTTGCCCGTCAATACCGCTTTGCAAACTATCGGCGCGAGTGCGGTAATCCTTGGTGGTGTCGATGCCGAAGGTGTACTCTATGGCGGCCTTGCCAATGCCCTGGCCGTACCTGATAGCGATATCCGCCTGTTTGGCAAACCCGTGGCCTACACCCATCGACGGATGGGCGTAGCCTTGGCAACGGCGGACAATGTCGGGGAAGCGCGGAATAAAGCCGTACAAGCCGCCCAGTTGATAGTGATTAAAACCGTATAATAGGTATCATCATGCTAAAAATGCTGTTTATTGTATTCATCTCAAGCCTTACCCAAGTGGCTGTCGCTGATATTTATAAATATGTCGATAGCGATGGACGCACTTATTACACCGACGAACCTAAAAGCCGTTTGTACAAACGGATCATCAAATCAACGCCTCATCGCCCGCCCAGCAATTACTTTACCAATACTAACTTTAGCCCAAGAAAGTCGCGTTATAACGAAGCCAACAAACAACGCTTTGCCGACCTGATTGAACAGGCGGCCGCCAAGCATCAGGTCGATGCCCGCCTAGTCCATGCCGTCATCCAAACCGAATCCGCCTATAATTCCGCCGCTGTCTCCCCTAAGGGTGCGGTCGGCCTGATGCAATTGATGCCCGCCACCGCCCAACGTTTCGGGGTTATGGACCGTTCCGACCCCGATCAAAATATTGATGGCGGAACCCGCTATCTGAAACATCTGATCAATATGTTTGAGCCTAATCTGGATCTGGCGGTCGCCGCCTATAACGCCGGCG
>JACXTQ010000376.1 GCA_016919605.1 Methylovulum sp. | reverse complement strand
CCTTTGTAAACTAAAATAAGCCCATTTTGCCCATCAACAGCGGGCAACGACACTTGGGTGCTGCCATGTGCTGTGGGATGTTCCTTATACCACCTATCCCACCCGCCATTGTTGTTTTTGAAATAGTTGCCGTACTTTCCTGGGTAGTCAATGATATAGCCGTCTTTTATAGATGAGCGGAGCGTTAGGCGGACGGTTTTTTTATTACGCTCGAACAACTTATCAAGCAATGTGGCAATATCCGCACCCTTAGTCTGTAGGCCTTCTTGAATAAATTGTTTACTTCGGCTGATTTGTTCGCGGTTGCCATAATCTATAAAAGGGTCTGGTGGACTGGTTTTTGGCGACACCACCGTATAGCCCCCATCATCGAAAGCCTGTTTAAGCACCTGCACCAGGATAATAGTGTCTTGGCTTGATACCTTATAATCCGCCCCCACCTGAAAACTGGCCATAACGGCCACCCACCCGATTATCAACCCTTTTATGTTCATGTCTCGCCCTATTGCAATGGCCTTACGTTGGTAAGGCGGGTGTCCCACAGGCCGCCACCCATTACCCCAACCCGTCCGGCGAGGGTGTCGGCAAGCCAAAACCTTTAAGTGACGCGGGCATCAGGGCGGCAAAGGCCACCGCCCCCACGCAAGCTCCCAGCGCGGTGGAACCCAACACACCGAAACAAAACGTAGCCCAAGGCAACACCGTCTGGACAACCAGCGCCACGATAGCATAACAACCGCCCGCCGCCACCGCCCCGGCTCCCGCCCCGCTCCGCGCCCGTAGCCAGAAGCGCTCAGGGATAAGCCGCGAGCGGTATTTGACCCCCAACAAAGCCCCCGCCAACAGCCCCGGCACACCGGCAAAAAAGATAGTCAGTGGCAACAGGAACGGCCACGGCAACGACACCACCAGCGTACCGGCAGCCAGCCCCCACAGCGACATCTGTACGACAAAATAGAACGGGCGCGGGCTTATGGGCATAGTCGATAGCCTAGGGTAATGGTGATGGGAAAACCTGTGGCATAATGATATAGTTTGCCACGCGGTCAGGCAAGCGCGGCGGCTGCGTGGCCTTGTCCACTGTCGCGCAGGCACCACGGGCGACTATCACGAAACGTAAGAGCGAGGGCAACGGCTATGGACGAACGGCGGCGCGGCAGGCTGATTGGCGGCGGCATCTGCATTGTACTTGGGCTGTTTGAGGGGCTAATCATGTACCGACACCCTGAAAAGCTCCACGTTCCGGCGGGGATGGCGGTGGTGCTCTGCTTGGCATTTGTGGCCGCCGGGCTGGCGATCATCGCCGCCGAATATCAGCTGCGCCGCCTCCATGCCTGGTTGGTGGTTATGATACTGGTAGGGTTGCTGGTGCCGGGCGCATGGATAGCGTTCGGGGCGGGTGAGCATCACTGTATAGACCCTCTCCCCTTCTTAAACACGTTTGGCGCAGAGCTGCTCTGCCGGGGTGCGTTCGGTATCGGTGCGGTGCTGGTCGCGGCCATACTCGGCTGGGTCGTGCGTTTGGCCTTACGCGGCAATCGGCGTTAACCCCCTAAATGGCAAAGCCAAGGTTTTCGGCTGGCTTAGGGTAGTGCATGGCTGGCGGCGGCTGATTTAAAAGTCTAGCAAAGGCATCTGCCTAGCCCACCGCTACTATAGGCTACAAGCCCTAAAAAAACACCTTGCCCCACCCTGCCACCAACCCTTTTTATGTTTATTTTTTCATTATATATCAAAAATATAGCTAAAAAATTGTCCACTTTGTGGATTATTCACTTTTTTTTAGGTAATAACTCATTTCATTAGGTAGTGGGCTTGTTATATAGTCCTCACTGTTAGCTAAGGCAGACCTAGTGGCCGGGTGTTTTTAACAAGTACCTGCTAAACACAGGCAAAAAACAATCATCAACTGAAAGAGGTGAACAACATGAATAAGCAACACAATATTTTGGGTTATAGGCTATACCATTTAGTAGTGATGGTGTTGGGGGTTTTTATAGCCAGCCCCAGTTTTGCCGCCACGCCAACGGCCTATCTTGAAAACGCCCAAATTTTCGCTACTGGCAAACAATTCCAGGCGTTTCGGGTGCCGACAGTCGATAGTGATGGCAAGGTGAAATATTACAACCTCACCATTGATTTGGATGTATTAAGTGACGGCACCATAAACTCTCTGCCGACGCTTGCCTCTGAGATTGCCCTGACCACTTCATCCAACAAATTTATTCCGGGGACGTATAGCGATGGCTTAGGCACCACGTGCACCGTAGTGACCACAGTGCTTCCAGGTGGACGCACCGAAGCGGCTATTTCATGCAGCAGATGTTGTACCGCACACCTTCAAGCCAATTGGATAACCGGGCCGGCCTCAAAGCATCCGTTTGAAGTACAGTTGCGGGCGGCGGGCATCGATAAGTTGTCTTATTATAACAATTACTCTTGGGGAATAGTCGGTAATGGTGACGGTAATTGGTGGGGCTGTATCGACCCGAATGATGTCATCAGTGCCGGGCAGATCGGCAATACCCTTGTAATAGCGGGATTTAACACTGCCAACGTACAAAAATGTGCCGTTAATATGGCCAAGCAATAAGATATAGCGGATAGGTTTGTCAGGGTCGGTAGCGGTGTGCCGCTAATTCTGGCAAACCAATGCTCGCCTACGGTGCTGGTAGGCCAACCAGCGTAATTGCCAAACAAGAGGGGAATGGATAATGTTTTCTAATGCGGAAGAAAAGAAAAAAACCAACTTAAAGAAATTCCTTGAACATAAGATCGAGGCTGCCGGTAAAGAATTCGACAGCGCCAAAAAATCCAAATTTACACAGATATTTGGCAGGACAAAATCAAAAGATTTGCTATCCCTAGACCAAATAATCATCAAAGGGGTTGATTATGCCTTGCGTTCCGCTATTGTCAAAGGCGCACCCGCCGCCACCGTCATTTATGACACGGTGGCAAACTTGATGATTGACCGCACCCAACGCCATGTCCAACAGGCCATGAACACCGTTCAGCCAACCGATCAATCAGCCGCAGCCGTGCTTAGCTTCAACATCATACAAAACGGTAAAATCGCGGAAAGTTTTAAACACAATGCCGCCCGTATGAGGCATGAGATTCAAGCGGCGATCTTCGCCACGTCCGAATATATCCAAGCAGAAGGCTTCTCCTCTTTAGATGAAGTGCTGGATGCCCCTGCCAGCCCCCCCAAAAAACAACAAATTTTAAATTTTGTTAATGGGCATTATCGGTTATACGTTTCCTATCAGTCCATGTCGATTGCCTTGCAATTGTTTTCCGTCATTAACCAAGAGCTTTTGGAAAGGATTGGTGAAAATAAAAACCGCTCGCCCAATGAAGCTCATAAACTGGCGATCATCAATGCAATCTTGGTGTATGAGGTGGCCGATGTCATTATCGCCTTCCTTCACGCCTTTGAATTGCAAGGTGTCAAAGAAATTCTGGAGATCCACGCCCAAGTCAGTAGGGAAATTGCAAGAGGGCGCAAAGAAAATGAAGAAATTCTTGTCTATATTACTGACTATATTGCCACTCTAGAAAATACAAGCACCGATACCTGCCTTGATCTCTCCCAAAAAACAGCGGCGGCTGAAGAACGGCTTGGAGCGTTGAATGAGTTGGAAAAAGAATGGTCTGAGCTGATAAATAAGATAAATAAAATACAAAAAAACGCTTACACTTTCAAAAATTGCATTGCCGACCTAGAACTTATAAAAAGAGAAGCCGCCGCTAACCTTACCATTTTAGGGCTAATAAACATTACAAAAATGGTCAAAGACAATATAAAAACCATACAAGGCGTATTGCAAATCAATAAGCTGCAAGTCGAATCCATCACTGCCGATGATGTCCGCCGATTTTTAAAATTTTGATTAACCTAGCGTTACGCGGCTTATTCTAAAGGGTCAGTTGCCATCCTCTCTTTGTAGGCCGTTCGCTTAAAAATAGCCTCGTTGTACACCCCACCATTTCCATAAATTATTTTCAATAAAATCAATGCTATATAGGCTATTTGTGCGTTATTTACCTATTTTTGGGTAATAACGTCTCTTCACTAAGTGGTTAACTTGCTTTATAGTCCGCACCAAACGTTAAGGGCGCACATCTTTTAAGCACAGCGGACACGCTAAAGCGGTGCCTTTTAGCCAGACTTGCAATGGGAGGCGCATGAGGCACACCGGAAAATTGGACACTTGGCAGGATGAAAAAGGTTTTGGTTTTATCGTGCCGGACGGCGGCGGACGGCGACTGTTTGTCCATGCTACCGCGTTCCAAAACCGCTCGCGCCGTCCGGTCGCGGGTGATGCGCTTTCTTATGAGCTGGTGGACACAGAGTCCGGCCAGCGTCAGGCAGTGGCGGTGACTTATACGGGTGGGTCGATACACCCAGTGCCGCGCCGTCCACGCGGGTTGTTGGCGACAGCAACGGTGGCGGCAGTTTTTTTGCTGGCCATCATCGGGTTGGGCGAGTCGGGGTGGTTGCCTAGGCCGCTGGTCTGGCTGTATCTGGGCGCAAGTGCGCTGGCTTTTATGCTGTACTGGCGCGATAAGAGGGCGGCGCGGCGTGGTCGCTGGCGCATCCCAGAGCGTTCGTTGTTGCTGTGCGGCTTACTCGGTGGCTGGCCGGGAGCGCTGATCGCCCAACGCCTGTTCCGCCATAAATCTACCAAATTGCCGTTCCAGATCCGTTTTTGGCTGACGGTGTTGCTCAATGTCGGGTGGCTAGGCTGGGCGTTAAGCTCGGCGGGCGTGGACGAGGTGGCGCAACGCTTAGGCGCTTTAGTGGCGTTGTGGGGGCGTTAACCGGAACGGCGAAGGCTATATATTAAAGAGTAACCTGATGGCCAGTTGCCGTGGGCCATCTGGGAGTTGTCGCGGCACCCCCTTAGCTATGTGGCTAAGGCAATGATTATTATAAATTATGAGGCTTATACCATGACTGTGTCTTACCGTAAACGCACTACCCTATGGCTGTCTATTGTTTTATTGGCAGCGGGTATGAACGCCGCCCAAGCCGCCCCGTCTATAGACCCCACCACGGGTATGGCACCGCTGAACACCCCCTCGCCCATTCCGCCCAGCACCGTGGTGGCTAGCCAATTGGCCACCGGCAAAATCCTCTGGGATACTTCGCATGGGATTTATTTGAGTTATGCCCCATCCGGTGTCTTTAGCGGCTTAAAAACCTTGTTGGAAAACCAAGGCTTTACCATGACGCAAAGCGCGACCGGCGTTACCAACCTCAACTTGGGCGCGTATGATATTTTGGTCATCTGTGCGCCTTCGGCATGGAATAGCGCTTATTCGTCACAAGAAGTGGCCGCTATCCAAAGCTTTGTCAACGCAGGCGGCGGCTTGCTAATTTTGGGGGATAACCCCGATACCCATACGGCAAACCTTAATCCGGTCGCGCAGGCTTTTGGGGTGACGACAGGGGCGACGTATGTGAGCAATCTTGACTTGGTGATAAACAATTTTGCCACCCAGCCTATTTTTAACAACATTGGCAGCATTTACATGCGCGCCGCCGGTTCGTTAACGGTGGCCGCCCCTTCAGTCGGCGGGGCTTGGGCACCGACTGGCGAAACGATGGTGTCCACGGCCACCCAAAAAGTGGTGGCGCTGGGCGATGTCAATACGTTTGACAATACCTATATGGCCAACGATGACAACCAAGACTTTGCCCTGAATGTTTTCAGTTGGCTGGGGCAAACCACCTCGTTGCACGTCAGCGGAACGGTCAAGAAAGTCAGGGGTAAAACGGTGACGTGTAAAAACCTGACCACCTCCAAATCCGTCACGATTGACATGACCGGCAACCCTAGCAACTGGGATTGCGAAGCGGCGGGCTTGCATTTTAGCCATCACGATAAAGTACGGATGATTGTGGACGGCTTGGCGAAGTAAGGCGCACTTAAACTGACCGTTAAACGCCGCACGTTGTGGGTTTGGATACTCACGGCGGGCGGCGTTTTTGCGTGGCGTGTCGGTTAATCGGCGGGGCGGCTCCGGTGGTTATAATCGGTAGGGTGCTGCCATCATGTGCTAGGCTTTAGGTTTTGTTTTCCGCCCTTGAAATCATTTGCCCCACCTCCTTACAAACATTGATATGATGCAATTCAACGTCAGGGTGTTGTTTTTTAAAAACCCGAAACACTTCATCGGCAAACGCTTGGCCTATGGTTTCCACCCCTTCGAAATCAAACACAACTATCTTAAAACGCTCAATACGCGCCAGCACCCGTTTGGCCTGTGAGCGGGAAATAAGCGTTTCATGGCCATATTGGGCTAAGCGGACAGGCACAACGGTTTTTGAAAAACTGTAATTTTCATCCGAAAACTCATCAAAAACCTGTTTGGCGGTGCGGGTGGTCGTATTGTTAAGCCTCATGGCAACGGTTGTCCCCGGTATCGGCAAGCCAACATCATCAAGCCAATCATTTTCTTGCCCGTGCTGATGGTCGAATAGGATAGTGCCGGACATAATGCAGAACGTATCAAAGAGCCGTGATGAAAAAAAGATACCCTCGCCGCTATGATGGTCAGGGTCTGTGGTCAGTTTGCCTTTAGCCAGTTCCAGCAACGCTTGCCTTTCATCAACCAAAGCCAGTTCACGTTGGATTTTTTTAAAGATGCCTTCACCATCGTCACGGATAATGATTTCAACGCTGGTGGCTGTCCTTTCCAGAAAAATATCCACTTTCTCCCCCGCCGAATGGTCAATAACATTATTGAGCATTTCGGTAAAGCCATAATGCCAAATGTCCAGCGCATTTTTGGGAAGCGGCCCGAGTTTCTGCTCAATGTCATGTTGCCAAACCAGATGCTCTTCAAGCTGCTCTTTTAAATCATAAGTATGCTGCCATTTTTCAAGTGGCTGCAAGAAGTAATGCCTGCTTCGCGTAGTGCCACTGACAAACAACGCTTTTTGTTCCACCAAGTGCTGGATATGTTTATTGACAGCCTGACGGGATATTCCAAAGGTTGCCGCAACAAGATGGGCAATATCATTTGGGTGTTGCCCAACATGGTCAAGAATAAATTGGCGAATCTCTTCGCCCCTTTTGCGCAATGTAGCCATAGAGTTATGGTGTATTTTTGTCAATTTTATAAACAATAATTGTCAATTAATTTATTTTTACTGTCAACCTTATTACTTGGTTTTATCCGTCTAGTCACGCGTTTATTCATCAAAACTAAGCCGCCCCCCATCATTGCCAACACAAACCATGCTAAACTCTTGTGCAAATTAAGCACAACCTAACAGGATTAATCATGGCGGATAACTACCCACGCATAGCGATTGTAACTGGCGCGACCTCCGGTATTGGCGAGGCCACGGCGCGAAAACTGGTGTCAGCAGGGTTTGGCGTGGTGGGCAGTGGCCGCACTGTCGCCAAGCTGGCCGCACTGGAGCAAGAACTGGGGGCGGCGTTTTGCCCCGTGGCCGGTGATGCCGCCGACCCTAGCGTGATCGGGCAATTGTTTGCGGCGGCTTGTGCCCATTTTGGCAAACCCGCCGATATTGTTATCGCCAACGCCGGACGCGGTTTGGGCGGTTCGGTCAAGGATGCCGACTTGAGCCAGTTTGCCGAGGTGGTTAACATCAATATCACGGGTACGTTGGCCTTGCTGCAACAGGCCGCGCAGGCGATGCTGGCTGGGCAACAACAGGGCTACCCAAAAACGGCGGCGGACATTGTCATTATCGGTTCGGTGGTGGGGCGGCATATCTCGCCGTTTAGCGCCGTCTATGGCTCGACCAAGTTCGCCGTCCATGCCTTGGCCGAAGGGTTGCGGCGCGAGGTGGGGCCTAAGGGCATCCGCGTTTCGTTGGTGGAGCCGGGGATAGTGTTAAGCGGGTTTCAAGCCGCGGCCCAGTACAGTGACGAGATGGTGCAGGGCTTTGAGGACAGGTGGGGGCCGTTGCTGGTCGGTGATGATGTCGCCAATGCCATACATTATATTGTCAGCCAACCTGCGCATATCCATATCAGCGACATGGTTATCCGCCCGACACGGCAGGATTATCCTTGAGGGTTTTGTTATAAAAGCTAAGTCGGGCAAGGGATTATGCCCGACATGTTTTCCCACACGTTGGCATAATCAGTGCCGGACAATCACCCCAAGCCTTAAACTCCCCTGATAATGGCAGTAAGCTATCGGGCGGACGCGCTTTAACCGACGATGTTATCCCGATAACCATCTCCCTCCCTTAAGCTCCGCTTTTTTTTGCACTGCACCAAGGCAACCCCTGCCGAAATAAGATACGCCTACGTTAATACCTACCCTTGTAATCCCCCCTCTTTTTTAAGTGACAAAACCCTCCGGCAAACACGATACAGCCCAACCATCCGAGGCCGTTGGCAAACGCGGCTATCATTTTGCTGTTATCGCCACCGCCAATCAGGCGGCACTGATTGCGGGTTTAAAAGTGTGATGAGCATCATAGTTTTTGCAATTGATTATAAAATGGTAACATTTCCTAATGCGCTAAATACCGCAAATGCCGTAAATACTGGGTGATTCCGTGATGGGTGACATGATGTGACCCCTGTTGACCCGAATTAATGCCATCAGAGTAACCTCATGAAATATAGTAATTTACTTGTTTTATTAAGTTTGTTTGTTATACAATCGGCCTCAGCGGGGTCTAATTTAGATCCTAAAAATGTGCAAGCCAGTGAAAAACGGGTGGCCTTGGTGATCGGCAATAAAGACTATCCCACCGCGCCGTTAGTCAATCCGCTCAACGATGCCCATGACATGAAGGCAGT
>JACXTQ010000375.1 GCA_016919605.1 Methylovulum sp. | reverse complement strand
GATGACGGTATAGCGCTCTGTCCTGACCAAGGGCGGGATGACTTTCGCCCCCAAACCAAAAGCATTATGAAAAGTGTCCGCCGTAAATTGGGAATTGGCAAGGTAATGGAGCAAGTGGCGTGCTTTATGCTCGCCGCCATGTTCATGGAACTCCACGCCCCGAAGGTAAACCACCGTTTTGATACCATTATGCAAAAAGGCATCCGCCAACAAGAGCAGCGTACCCACTTGGATTATGGCTATGTCCGGCTGGAATCTAGCGCAGACTTCTCTAACACCATTGACCGCTTCATAGCCGCGATACACAGGGTAGCCAAAGCTATGGTCGGCCGGATAAGCCTTGCCAGTCAGCTTGGCTTTGACGCGGTTCCTTAGCCATGTCGAATCGTGGTTTGCCGCCAAATCGGCCAAAACGCCACAGGTTATACCACGCTCCTGAAGCGAAAGACACAGGTCATGGGTTGATGACTCGGAACCACCGGCGATTTGTGGCAAATAATGATGCGTTGTTGCAAACAGTATTTTCATAATAGCGATTATAAGGGGACGCGGATTAATTCAGTTAAACGGTTACAAGTGCTGAAAATCAAATGGAGTGCAAAAAACCAATCAATTCTGTAGCCAAATAGTGTGGCTGTATGCCCTGGCGACTAGCATAGGCTGTCGCAGCCTGACTATAGCGGTTATAAAGCGCATCATCCCGCCATAAGCTATTGAGTGCACGCTGCCAAACGTCAATATCGGCATCAGGGCTCAGCAATATCCCGCCGTCCCCTACCGACTCAGGCAAGCCGCCGCGATTGCTGGCCAGAGTCGGAATGCCACTGGCTTGTGATTCGGTCACTACCCTGCCCCACGCCTCATTGCATACGGAGGGGACGAGCATAATTTTTGCCTGTGCATAGATAGGGCGCATATCCATTTGCCTAGCCAGCCATTCAATATTGGGGCAGTGGCTGGCACGTTGCAGATAACCTTGTTTTTCTTCGGGCGGAATGAACCATGATTCGACAAATAAAAACGGGATGTCAGGGTTAGCTTCCGCCAGCTTAAAGGCGACTTCGACCCCTTTTAGCGGCGATGGGCAAACAAACACCACTTTTTGTTGGTTAGGGGTGACGGTATAGCGTTCTGTCCTAACCAAGGGCGGAATGACTTTCACCTCAAAACCAAAGGCTGTTTGGAACGCATCTGCCGTAAACTGGGAGTTGGCAAGGTAATGGAGCAAGGGGTGGGCATCATATTCCCGGCCATGCCGATGAAAATCCACATCCTGAATATAAACCACCGTTTTGATGCCATTGCGCAAGAAGGCATCCGCCAACAACAACGGCTTGCCCGCAAGGACTACGGCAATGTCTGGCCGAAAGCTTGCACAAATCTCCTTAATACCATTAACCGGATTCCAGCCCCGATAAACGGGATAGCCAAAACCATAGTCGGCCGGATAAGCCTGCCCCGTCAGCTTGGTTTTGATACGGTTTTTTAGCCAGATCAAATCCTTGGCGGCCGCCAAGTCGGCAAGAACGCCACAATCAATACCATTATCCTTAAGCGACAGGCACAGGTCATGGGTTAAAGATTCAGAGCCCCCAGCATTTTGGGGCAAATAATAATGCGTTGTTGCAAACAGTATTTTCATAATGGCTTTAAGGATAATCAGCAATTTTTGCACAGCCTAACGTTAGGGCCTTTTTATAGCCCCATCGGATATACGGCATGGGGCAAGGCTTCGCCAGGGATGCCCATAGATGCTTAACGGTGTGCGGCAATTAAATTGTTCATAATAATTTCCATTTCTTTCCGAAACGGATGCTTGCTGATAAAAACCAATAGTACCCAACTTACCAATAAAGTGGCTCCGGCAATGGCCAATACTATTAACGGCTGGTTAATAACAGGGGCAAGCTGATATTTTACATAAATAAGCGGTATCGCTGCCAAAATTCCCAATAGGCCATTACCCAGTATGGACCGGAGCAAAAAAGGCCAAAATTTCAAGCCTATCAATTTGTGTATTAAGATAAAAAAAACCGCAAATTTTACCGCTTCTGTGGCCACCTGCGCCCAAGCCACCCACTCTAACGACACCAGCGTGGCGGGAACCGTCACCAAGACCCGAAAAATCAAAGTGAACAATTCCGCTTTTAAAACCGATTCAACCTTAATAGTGTAAAGGGTCGTAAAGATTAATGACCTTAACGCACCAAACATTCCCCCTAAAACCAAAATTTGTATGATACGGGCAGATTCTAGCCATTGCTCGCCGAACATCAACACAATAATGTCGTCAACAAACAAGATAAGAAAATAGTAAAAAGGAAAAGCAATGGCGGTCACAAAAACCGTTGAGCGGTTCAAACCATCTGCCAGCGGTTTATTTTCCCTATATTGTTGGGCAATGGCAGGATAATAGACGTTTCTTATCGAGCCCAAAAATTGGGTAGCGAAAATATTGATGACCGTCTCCGCTTTGCTGTACAAGGCCACACTGGCAAACCCCAGCGTTTTGCCCATGACAATCTCCACCGTACTGGCGCTAAACTGGCTGGTCATCGCGATCACACTGCTTTTGCCACCAAAAGACAGGATATGCCGAGAATTTTTTAAGGATGGTAGCACCAGCGAATAACCGGGTCGAAAACAGGCGGCCATTAGGCCGGAAACGGTAATATTGGCCAGCGACCCCCACACCAAACTCATATATCCGTAACCATTATAGGCAAAATAAATGGAGATGGCGGCTGAAGCCAGCGTACTGGCCGTGGCAATATAGAGCAGCAGATGAAATTTCATCTCCCTTTTCAAGAGCGGAAAAATGATGGAACTGAACGGGATGATAAGAAAGTTAAGGCACATCCAAGCCAAAATCCGCTCCAGTGCCTGCTCATGGTAAAAATCGGCGATCAATTGTTTGGACAGATATAAAATGCCCGCTATGCCCCATGCCATCAGCAAGTTGATGCCAAATAACGCTTTCATATCTTGGCGGCCCAATGCCTTGGCCCGCACAATATAGCCGCCCGTGCCAAAATCCCTCAGCATGTGGACGGTCGCCAATAACGCCATCGCAATCGAAAATTTACCGATGTCACTGGGTGTCAGTAATCTTGCAAGCACCATGCTGGCGGCGGTTTGGATCACCAGCACCAAATAATTTTGCGCTAGCGAATAGAGCAAGGATTTTTTGATGCTGCTCATATAGGTCTGTTTTTTATGTCAAGTCTGTAAAAGCAGGGCCGCATCAAAAATTAACCACCAAACCCCAGCCAACTTGAAAACTAGGGCCGCCAAATTAACAAGCCGTTAACCACCAAGAAGGCGATGGGCGCAATATCCTGCCCCTGTTCGCGGCAATATCATCCCTGTGTGTATTTTTGCCTGTCCCTAGCTTGCCAATACTGGCTTGCCAAAGCATGTGCCTGCTCTTGGCTGTCGGCCTTACCCAGCAATTTTAACGCAATCGCCGCCGTGCCAATGACCGAAGCTTGGGCAAATTCGTCAACATAAACGCCTTGCCAAAGTTGGACGAGTTGTTTGGGGTCTAGCTCTTCCGGCTTAACATGACGGCGCGGGAACAGCGCCGGCCAGTTTTCATCGCTTAACTCGCCGTTATGGACGCTTTGCACCAAGCATTCCATGTCGGGGTTGCGCTCGGTCTCACCGCCTTCGCCTTTTAAAACCGCCATGTGCGGTTGCTGTAAGAGTGCGGCGGCTTGTTGGTGGACTGGGCGGTAACTAGGATGGAAAATACCTTGGATGCTATACGGCGCGTTAAAGGGGTTTAACAGCCGCACCAACGTGTGTACGGGTGAGCGCAAACCCAAGATTGGGCGTAGCTCGATAATCTCATGCAGTTTGGGGCAAAAATGCTCCAAGGACAAATAACTGAACCGCTGTTGTGTCAATTGTTGCCGCGCTTGTGCTATCGAATGGGCGCAACTTAAACCTAAATAGGCCAACATGTTTTCGGTGTACAAACGTCCTGCGGAATGGCCGCTGGCACCGTGCATAAACACCGTGATGCCGTTTTCCGCCAGCAACAGCGCCGACAGCAAAAACCACGGCAAATGGCGGCGTTTGCCAGCATAAGATGACCAATCCAAGTCCACCAGCCCATCGTTGCTGATATGGAAAGATTCCCAAG
>JACXTQ010000374.1 GCA_016919605.1 Methylovulum sp. | reverse complement strand
TGGTGACGGCGGCGGTGGACGGACGGGATGCCTATCAAAAACTGGCGGGCAATTCATTCGCGGCCGTGGTCAGCGATGTTACCATGCCGAATATGGATGGACTGACCTTGACCGAAAAAATTCGCCGCCAAGCCCGCTATAAAAGCCTGCCTATTATTTTGCTCAGTGCGATGGATAAGCCCGATGATAGGCAACGGGCGTTGGAACTAGGAGTAAATGCCTATCTCAGCAAAGGCGCATTTGACCATCGTGTGTTGCTGGAGACGTTGAAAAATCTTATTTAGCCAGGAGCGCTTGCTTTGATCCGTGTGTTTTTAGTTAATGACAACCCCACTACCTTAACGGCCTTAAAAAAAGCCCTTAGCCAAACTACTGATATCTCGGTAGTGGGAACTGCCAACCATAGCCAACAGGCAATAGAGGCCATCTTACAGCTCCAGCCGGATATTGTATGCAGTGAAGCTAGCTTACCCGAACGCTCAACACTCGCGCTGGTACAGCAATTGATGGACGTTTACCCCACGCCTATCTTAATTATCGGCACAGCGACACAGGACGACCCCACCCTAATCGCCGACCTGTTAAATGCAGGGGCGTTAGAGGCCTTAATAACCCCCGCTTTAACTTCGTTTATTGCCAATGACGACCTTATGAAGCAATTGACCCGTAAAATTAAAGTACTGGCAGGCGTTAGCGTATTCAGGCGTAAGCCACAAACCTCCGTAAAGCCATCAACTACCTATACTGCACCCCGCCGCCAAAAAATAGTGGTGCTTGGCGCATCGACCGGTGGCCCCCAAGCCCTGGAAGCGGTGTTGTCCAAACTCCCCGCCCACTATCCGTTACCGATAGTGTGTATACAGCATATCAGTAAAGGCTTTCTTGATCCGTTTATACTTTGGCTGAACGGCAAGGTCAAATTGCCGATCAGTGTCGCCAAAGCCGGCGAATACCCTGAACCAGGACGGATTTATTTCGCCCCCGATCACGCCAACTTGGAATTTGACAACCAAGGCCGATTTGCTTACAGCCATGCCCCTGAATACCTGCATTACCCTTCGGTGGACGTGACTTTTCACGGTATAGCTAAGCAGTATGGTCACTTGGCAACCGCAGTGTTACTGACAGGTATGGGTGATGATGGCGCAGGCGGCTTAAAAGCCATTGCCCAAGCGGGTGGGATGACCATCGCCCAAGATGAAGCTAGCTGCGTGGTCTTTGGTATGCCTAAAGTCGCCATCGAAACCGGAGCCGCACAAAAAATCCTCAATCTGGAGCAAATTGCCGAAACGCTGTGCCGCGCTTAATCTCGATACAGAAAACCCCAGAGCCACCGCGTAAGCCTAGGAAAATTGACATCAGCGCCATCCTGTTTTACAGTTCGTAAAATTAAGGTGGACGTTTAAGCCTTATTAGCCCCTGGGCTTGCTTAAACCGCTTAATGGCACAATTTAATTTGTGCAGCTGCAAACACGGCTTACCTTAAATGGCCCGTGCTTCCTACCGCCACACCCAAAACTATAATTAAAAAAGAGGAGTAACACTGATGGCTAAACCATTAATACAACTGGCATTAGACTCGCTGGATTTTGAGCAGACCCTCAATCTTGCCGAACAGGCCGCGCCATATATTGACATCTTTGAAGTTGGCACCCCCTGCATCAAACATAACGGTGTGGATATTGTCAAAGCCTTACGCGACAAATTCCCTAACAAACTGATCTTGGTTGACTTAAAAACCATGGATGCTGGCGAATACGAAGCTACGCCGTTTTATGCCGCCGGCGCCGACATTTGTACCGTATTGGGCGTGTCCGGCATGGCGACCATTGCCGGGGTTATCAATGCCGCCAAAGCCCACCGTGCCGAAGCCCAAATCGATTTGATCAACGTTCCTGACAAGCTCGCCTGCGCCCAAGCCGCCGCCGAATTGGGGGCACATATTATCGGTGTCCATACGGGCCTAGATGCCCAAGCCGCCGGACAAACCCCGTTTGCCGATTTGCAGGCCATAGCCGCACTAGGGCTAAAAGTCCGCGTCTCCGTAGCCGGTGGTATCAAACCCAGCACTGTTAAACAAGTCGTTGACGCAGGTGCGGATATTATCGTGG
Source organism: Methylovulum sp. (assembly GCA_016919605.1). Taxonomy (GTDB): domain Bacteria; phylum Pseudomonadota; class Gammaproteobacteria; order Methylococcales; family Methylomonadaceae; genus Methylovulum. The sequence goes on along the minus strand of JACXTQ010000374.1, from coordinate 7,796 downwards.
TCGGAGCGGCTATTTATGGCGCGGCCTCACCTGCTGATGCCGCGAAACAAATCCGTGACATCGCCGACGGTAAAGCTACCCATCAACAAATGGTCATCGACAAAATTGGCTCCGTGCTCAGTGCTACCGACCAAGCCAACGCCCACCGCCTCACTCGTTTACTGGATAAGGCCCAACGCATTTTCGTCACAGGGGCGGGACGTTCGGGTCTGATCGCCAAATTTTTCGCCATGCGCCTGATGCACAGTGGCTACACGGTCAGCGTTGTTGGCGAAATTGTTACTCCCAGCATCAAACGTGGCGATTTGCTGATTATCATCTCCGGTTCTGGTGAAACTGAGCAATTGATCGCTTTCACTAAGCGAGCTGCTGAACTGCGGGCGGATATCCTGTTAATCACCGCCAAAGAAGGCTCCACCATCGGTGGCTTAGCCGATGACGTATTCAATATCGGTGTGCCTGAGCAATACAGCAAAGTCTACGGGATGCCGATGGGTACGGTATTTGAGCTGTCCACTTTATTTTTCCTGGAATCTTACATCGCCCAACTGATCCATGAAAAAGGCATCGCCGAAGAGGAAATGCGTTACCGCCATGCTAACTTAGAATAGGCTGAATGAGCGGTTTTTTGGCGACAATAAAAAATTGTTTGCCAAAAAACCTCCAAACGAACGGGAGCTGAAGGTACGCCCATACTAAGTAGGGATGGGTTGGCAAGGCTCCCTTCGTGGTAAAAGGTAAGAAACGGTCGATGCAGAGTTCGACAGTAAAGCCTTGCAGTTGTAAAGCCTCACTCAGAGACAGATGCGTCAACCCCAAATGATGGTCATAAAAATCCCAATACTGGCCTGGGAGATAGCGTAAATTAGGGCCTAAAATAAGGTAGCTCCCCCCAGGTTTTAGGGCGGTCATAACTTGCTCAAGAAAGCTGTCCAAGGTTGTTTTGTCGGGCAAATGTTCCAAAAAATTGGACGTAAACACTACATCGGCCTGCCCTGAAATGACCGAACTCAAGGCGGTGGCCTTGCATAGGTGAAATTCAATACCCTCCGCCAAAAACCTTGGCACATCGGTGTTCAAATCCACGGCAATTTTTTTATGTGCCGTGATATGGTTAAGAAATTCACCGTAGCCGCAGCCCACATCGACAACGCTATCTGAGGGCTTAATAAATCGTTCCAGAAAGTGGCCGCAAATCACCTGCCAAATCGCATTTTTCCGTGGCAACTCGTCTTGCTCAAAACGAATTTTATACAACTCGGACAGCTCATCGTTGTTCATAATACTTTTCCTTGAAAGCAAACAGCTTATAAATCAGAAAAGTAGCAAACATAGGCAAAGCAAGGGCGATGGCATGAGCCCATTCTTCCGAATGGCTGATACCCAACATTTTCAACCCGTTATTAATGTGTATCGAAGCCTGCCAAACTAAGGGGATAAATGATAAATTTACCAAAATAAAATCACGGGCCTGGGCATATCTTGGCCGTTGGGATTTTGGAAATACTAAAAAAGCATTCATTAGAAAGGCCACCAGCATACCAACGGCATAAGCCATAATGACCGCAGTGGAAAAAGGCAGCCATTGGCTTAAGAAAAAGCGTGATGACCAATTCAAACTGGCGGCTAGCCCGCCAACCCCCAAAAACAATAAAAATTGCTTGGAAAAAAAATGCTTAATCACCGCTAACCGCCTGCTTCGCCATCTTTTGGCCAAAGTCAATGCTCTCAGAAATCCCCCTATCTTCGGGGTAATAATAAGAGGTGTCGGCCACCCACAAGCCCTTGGCGGGCAAAGCCACAGGCGGAAGTTTCGCCAAATAACCCGGCTCGCAAATCGGTTGCGCAAACCGATAACGGCTGGCCTTTAAGCTGATAAAATCATCATCGCTTAAGTTAGGGTTAATTTTTTTCAAGTAACCGCGCACCTTATCCAAAAAAACCTGATCGGCTTCGGCAAATTTGGGGTGTTCACCGGGCATATAGAAAGGAACATAAACAATAGGCTCATCCAGTGGCCGCAGATTGCTATATTCCACCAAGCCTGGAATATCCATGTCAGGATCATTGATGTTCAACCAAAAATTTTCGGTCAAGGCTAGTCGCAACTTAACGATGACACACACCACGGCAATATTGTTGATGGCTTGGAAGCGTTGCAAAATCTCAGTAGGCAAATCCGGTATAATTTGAGGGATATAAGGCAAAGGAATAGTACTGATAACTTTGGCAAAAGCCTCAAACTGTCCGCCAGCTTCAATGCCACGGACATTGCCTTCGCTGATAACAACCTTATTGACTGGGGTGCTGAGGCGTACTTCCCCGCCCAAGCCTTCGATTGCCGTGCGCATAGCTTGCAACAACGTATCCGAACCGCCTTCCAAATAGCCCAACTTTTCGCGAAACAGATTGTAACGTGACCTGCCAATTCTGCGGATGCGGCTGGCTATCCACGCCGCTGACAAATTGTCGGCGTAATTATAAAACTTATAATCAAATAGCCTGCGCCATAACACCTCATAAGCTTCTGCGCCCACCCAGCGTTTAATCCACCCACTGGCTTCAACGTTGTCCAATGGCCGCCAATCATCACGCTTGGTACATAAGAAGGCATGGAGACCATAACGAAATTTGGCGATCACACTTAAACCCTTAAATGTGAGCAAGGCAACAGGGTTGCCCCACGGTTGCAATCGCCCTTGATACCAGTAGCCCATTTTGGTCGCCACCCAGTGCATTCGTCCCGCCAAACCCAAATCATCCAGCATCGCCAAAAAAGCGTTGTCAGAAGTGCAATGAAAATGGTAATAACGCTCGATAGACAAACCGGAAAAATCAAAAGCCGCCGCCATACCACCAACACGGTCATCGGCCTCAAACACGATGGGCTGGTGGCCGTCACGTGCTAACTGATAAGCCACCGCCAACCCCATAGGCCCGGCACCTAAAACCGCGATACGTTGCCTCATATCAAAACTCCAAAACTACGTTGCTATACTGTTTGTCATTGAAGGTTTCCTCAACAGCATTAATAAACGGCGTACACGGTACGCCAAAAATACCTGGCCAGTCGATAACCTCAAATTCATCTTTGGCACCTAAAGCCGCCAATTGCTGGGTAGTGAAGGGGGGATTTTTGTCAAACCTGCCCCAGACCCACAGCAAAACATAAAATAAAAGGTAAGGTATTTTGACAATCCAAGTCCTTACTCGGATAGCTTTCTTAATGGCACGGATAATGTCAATATAATTGACTTTTTCATGGCCAGAAATGTTATACACGCCATCTGTCACCTGATGTTCGATACAACTGATGATAATGTTGCAAAAATCCCCAACGTATAGCGGTTGGCGCATATAGCGGCCATCTCCAGGTATCGGAAATACGGGCACTTTTTTCATAAAACGCGAGAGCCAACCTAAATGCTTACGGTCAAACCAGCCAAACATCAAGGTAGGCCGCAAAATCGGACAACTGATACCACTTTCCAAGACCATGCGCTCCTGATCTTTTTTTGTGCGCGTATAAAAATCATCGGCAACCGATTCCACCACCGATGAACTGATATGGACAAGATAAGCCCTATTATTGTTAGCTTTGATAGCTTCGAGAATCAGGCGAGTGGCATCGATATTATTGCGGACAAAGTCTTGATAATCGTTACCGCCAATTTGCGCCTGCAACATAACTACAACATCGGCTTGGGCAAAATGCTTAAGCCAATCGCCCGTTTGTGCCAAATCGGCATATTCGGCGACAATATCCGGTTGCACCCGCTTTAGCACCTCAAGATTGTTACGGTGCTTGTCAAGAACAACAATGTTGGTGTAACCTTTGGCTTTGAGACGGGCCACTAGGTTTTGACCGACCAGCCCCACCCCGCCAGGAAGGATAATTTTTTTGTTTTTCATTGATGGACTTGGCTATCTAGCCGTTAATATTGGAAAATTATTTAGGCCCTAGGGCATTTAGGCCTTTTGGAATCAGATCTCCCGCATGCTCTGGCATCATCTTTTTTATAAACAAATACCCATTAATGAATGGATATCCCCTAGGTTAACATACAAGCTTAGTCGTCTATCGGCAAAAAATCGAATCCCAAATAACCCATGATTCTCGGTTCGGCCTATATTCGCTTGAACACAGAAACCATAAGCCCTATTGGAATAGGCAATACCAAAGAACCAATATATTGGGGTAACGCTGGCATATTGATTTGGTAGGTTTGCTTAAGACGATTAAGCAAATGGCATAGTTGGGTATCGTATGGCACACCGCCGGTTACAACATGCTCAAAACCCAGTGATTCAAATAGCCGCTTAAGCGTTTTCGGAGAAAAATACCATAAGTGCTCCAACAAGATCATGTTCCATCGTTCACCGGTCAGCTTCGCCACTACACTTTCAGCATTGGGCACTGTCACAATGATATGGCCATCTTTTTGAATCATGCGCCGTAATGCCTCAATATATCGTGGCAAATCCGGCAGATGCTCCAATACGTCAAATGCAGTGATAAAAGAAAAAGCCTCGTCATCAAACGGAGATTGCCCGACCATTTCAAAAAAATTGCCTGTAACAATCTTATGTCCGGCACTGGATTGGTGGAAACCTGGTGATCCAACTTCAAATCCGAATCCACGCTCCTTATTCATGGTATCAAGAAAACTCCCGGAACCACAACCGAAGTCCAAAAAAGCCCCCTCACCAACATACCGACAAACAAACTTAGAATGCCTTGCAAAGCGAATTTTTTCGGATGCCTTAAAAGAAGGGTCAACACCACTTTGTTCAGATACATGTTGATAGATTCGGTTATATTCCTCTGGGGTGAATTGAGGGTTGGTAAACACAAATCCACAATCATTACAACGTACAATTTGACCGTGGACAACGGCTTTTCGATGGGATAAAAAATAGTCAGCGGCGGCTTCTACAGATTCAAAAAAAGAGGAGGGATACAACTGGTGATTATTATTGCTGCCACAAACAATACATGGTACAAATCGGTTCATAATGACAATATCCATAAGTTTGGTAGGAAAAAAGCCTATCCTGACAGCTAAACCGCAGGATGGCCTACACGGTAAGTTACCAAGCGATGCAAGAAATATCCGGTAAATACAACAGAGCCTACGCCAATCAAGCTTGCAATTGCTTCACGGTACTGTGTTATAGCGAGCATAGGAAGAATCCATCTTTCCAAAGAAACAGATACTATCCATATCTGGACACAAACGACACCATGCACACAGATGAACCGCAATATTTCATGATAATCAACGGCCTTTTCTCTTTTCTCAAAGACAAACACTTTTGTCATTATATATGTTGTCGTAGTCCCAAATACAGCACCCACTACGACGGCAATTTCGTAACTTGTCAGCTGCATTGAAAACCAAACAAAAGACAAATTGACAACTGTCGCTAAACAGCCACTAAAAACATAACGCAGAAAGGATTTAGTGTGTTTCTTATTGCTTTGGCTTTGACGGCCATGTCTTTGCATTTTTTTTGCTGGGCGCTGCAAGCTTCTTTTTTTTGATGTTTTCATTTTTTTCAATTAATTACATTTGCAGTTTTATGTCGGGCCGGCTGTTTTCATGGCTTTTTTGACAGCCTAACGTTCTTACCTAATAGCAATGCAACAGAAATAAGTTTATAACAATTTAACATCGCGCCGTACATTTGTCGTCAATGCCATTGCCTTATAAGCCACTGTCGATGCGATTGTCGAATTTTATTTTATTAAGTGTAAGCGTGTATTTGGTATTCCAAAAGAGCGATGTTATGCCTTTCTCATACAGGTTTATCAGCCTTACTTTTTTGCCATCTAAATTACCTTGACCCTCATAAAAAGATGAGAACTCTTTAGCATCATTTATTAGTGGCGAGATTATGAATCCTGATTTTGCCATACCTGGAATAATCCGGTAACTTTGTTTAGCCCCATTTTCAAGTTCAACATTAATTTTTATATGCGCCAATGGCTTATATAAAATTGCAATAAGTCGTCCTAAAAGAGTGGGCTTTATTTCAATTTCTGCAAACAATGGCTCTACAGAGTCTGGAATAACAACGTCAGCTTCAAGCTCATATTCCTTCTTGAAAACTTCTATTTTTTCCGGTTTTATTATAGACGGGCGCTTTTTCAAAAAAAGATGATCGTTAATCGTTTGGGATGGATAGTAATTAGCCAACAAAACAGGCCAGCTTAAACCATCTTCCTGGGCAGGAAACCTGCCGTCGATGGGTTGTATCTTAAAAATAATATTATCAGGCGCATGTTCAGCCAATAGATGGGAAACGTTGATCTGCGCCAACCCCTGAGTATATACCGAATTGCTTTGAAATACAGGGCGGGGTTGCCAGTCATTGTCAGAGGCAATCAGATACGACTGGTCAAAGGAGTAAATATCGGTTGTACCGCCTAAGATTGGAAACTGGCTTTGTTTTTTCAATTCAGCCATTTTTTTATAGAAAGCATCAGGGAGCGCTTGTCTATTATTAATCCTGCTTTCTAAACCACTGTAGGCATCCGTATAGACATGGGCTATATTTTGAATTTTATTTTCAGTTAAAGCGGGCGTGTAAGATTGATCAATTATCAGCCAAGAAATGACTGACAAAACCACAACTTTGTTAAGATGCCTGTGTTCTAAGACAAAATGGAGTAGCAAAGAGGCTGTCAATATTGCGATACCACATACCAAGGCATGGACAGCGTCATGGCGGACAAAGCCCCCCTTGAAAGCAAGAAAAAAAAATACCGTGAAAAATAAAAATAAAAATAGCCTAGAAAGTAGTGTCGTGTTTTTTGTGGTTACTGTTACGGACAAAATAGCTACGGCAGACAATATAAAAACAACCAGTTCTTTTACTTGGAAGGCTTCAGGGCCAATAGTCATGGCTTCAGTGTAGCCAGAAATTATGGGCATTATATTGATAAGGTAATAAGATAAGCCAATAATGGGTTGCCCTGCACATATCCAGAAAATAACCATTGAGGCCAACGGGATTATCATGACCATAAATGCCAGCATTTTCAATTTATTAAACCATAAAATTGAAACACATAATGTCATTTCCGCCAAGCAAATGATAAGCAGGGAGCCTTTTATCAAAGGCAGCAAACCTAAAGCTGACAAAAGGATAGCCATCACCAATGAGGTTTGTTTATTGATCTCCAATCCCTTTTTGCTATCTTCAGGCAATGTCAACCGATAAGCAATCAAAGAAATAATGAGGGGATAAAGAAAAAATAAGGTGTCCCTGCCCATATTTAACATTAGTTCTTTAGGGAATGTTAATGCCGCAAGAGCCAACACCAAGACCAAAGGCCAGACAAATGATATTTTTTTGCCAATAAGAACGAGGGCATACCAAAAGCAAACGCCTAAATATAAGCTCCCGAAAACCATACTATTATCGGTCGCAGGGTGATAAGCACGGGTAAGAATTGAGGCATAAGGGCCACAGGTATAAATAATATCCTTTCCAAACACAAAATGTTGCGCCAATGCTTGGTTCATGCCGAGAATCCATGACGGATCAAGGGAGGCATTAGGCAACGATGGGATGAAAGGAACAAATATGGCTAAGACCGTTATTAACAAAAATCCAGGGAAAAAGAAATTCGCTAGGCTAGCCGTCTTAAATTTGCCATTAGATTTCATAACCGGGCCCGCTTAAAAATGAACGTCGGAATATGTTTGATGACAAACATAATTGCCCACCAAAATTGAGGCGTGTACAGCGTATTGGTGCGTTTTTCGATAGCGTGGCAAATACTCTTG
>JACXTQ010000373.1 GCA_016919605.1 Methylovulum sp. | reverse complement strand
GCCTTTAGCCGTTGTAGCTAGCTGCTGAACCGGCAGAGCCAATTGTTCTACCCAAACTGAACCAGCTTGTTTACCGGAAGTATTTACGAGGGGCTGCCTTTTGCCGACCAATTTTTCGACCAAAACCACCCGGTCGGAATCGCCAATGGCTCGACCAAAAGCAGTATCGTCAACTAACCGCTTAGGTAGCTGAAAATCAATATCAAAGACAATGGCTGAAGCACCGCGCCGGGTCAGGTTTTCGACCACGCGACCGTGAACTGAGCGAGGCCATTCACGTGGCAACTTCGAAAGCCCAAGATGCCCTCCCGTTTGATCATCAATCGCGACTACGACTACTTCGTTGGGGGCCTGGATAGGTCCTCGGAATTTGAAAAGCCAGGACAGCCCAGCATTTTGCTCAAAACCGGCACCGATTGGCGTCAGTCCAAGAAGCACACCAACCGCAGCAGTTATGAAACCAGCTATTAGTCCTTTTATCCAACGCTTCATAACTTATCCGAAGAGGCAGATTTATCAAATAATAGTAATTCGTAGGTCGATAAGCGGCTTCCTGAAAGCTTTATCTGAGGGGTACCCAGAAGTTTAATTACAATCAACTATCTGCCCCGAATATTGAATTGAGGCCAACAGCTGCTCGATATTCTGCCTCGCTGATTCTTCGTAACACTGGTAGAAAAAATCAGTATGAAAAATGCGGGGGCGATCAAGCAGCATCTTAAGAAACTTCGCATGGTTAGCGTAATAGATGGTATCCGGTATGTGGGCCTGTTCCATGCGGACATTCAATGTATCACGTACAAAATCAGGCCAATGTTCACCAAAACTGGATAGATCGATGTCCACGACGTAGGACTCGTCATCTTTTACAGGAGGCTGTTTATGGGTAGTCACCAGAATAAGTCCGGATACTTTCTCAATCAGTATGGGAGAAAGATCAGTTCCGCCGAATTCATTGAACAAATCGGCACTACGCTGTTCATTATCCTTGGCTCCTGGAACATATACGGCATCATGAAACCAGAGCGCCAATTCCGTAGCGTCCGGAATCTCAATCAGTTCAGCAACCCGGTCAAACTCCCTGAGACAATGATTCACATGAGTCAAGCCATGATAGTGTCGCCCGGGCTCCCTATAACGCCTAGCCAAGTCATCGTAAACAGGGATAGCATTAATTGCCTGTAAAGTATTATTTCGCTGCCAAAGCGTCTGGAAACGGTCTCTCAACATTGTGCAAACAGATTCATCGACCATCTTTACTCGTCCAGGAATTCAAGATACCAGCATTTCAAAGCAAAAGTTATACCATGACACATAAAGAGAACTGCCAACTTGGACTCTACCACATTAATACTAATCAAAGGTAAAGATTACCTTATAAGGTTTTCAATATCCGGATATAGATTGAGAAACCGGCGAATTCTTCTTTACTTTTTTAATACCTAGCTTTCGACATCACAATGATAGTGGAGAAAAATAAGTATTGGGCAAAATCAGTGCATACTCATCAAAATATCTACTAATTGGTGCGATTTTATAATTAATTAGGTTTCCATACCTATAAAAATCTTATTTCTTTAGATTATTTGATTCAAGCTTCACAAATCCTTGCATACAAGGTAGTTTTGATGTTTAATCGTCCTAATGTCGAATAACCTGACAAAAGTTCAGGTTAGGAGAATCCGCGGCAAATTAAGCACAATATGTATATTCAACACCTAAGAAGCTGAAACATTATGGACGCACTGTTCTCACGATTTGCAATAATCGGCATTTTGTCTGTCTTCATGATCGAAAATGCTGTAGCTGCTAAATCTTGCGGAGTTGCCGTCGGCAAGTTTATTTCCATCGAAGGCGCCATCGAACTAGAACATACCAACTTCGGGGAGCGACAGCCAGCCACTTTAGAATCTCCCTTGTGTCAGGATGATATGATCCATGTTGGTGAAAACAGTCGTGCGGCAATATCTCTCATTAACGAAGTTGTCCTTCGACTTGACCAAAACACGACAATACGGCTCGTAGATGTAGCTCCACAGCCGGAAAAGAGATCATTACTTGAACTGATGGTTGGCGCATTTAAATCTTTTAGCCGCCCCCCCCGAACTTTTGCAGTAAATACGCCTTATATAAACGGTTTGATCGAAGGCACTGAATTCGCTATGCGAGTAGGAAACGAAAGTTCGATTGTCACAGTGTACGAGGGCAAAGTAACCACTGCCAATGAAAAAGGTAAGCTGACCTTAAAACGTGGCGAATCCGCCCTCGCTAAAAAAGGTCAACCGCCGCAGCCGTATTTGATGATTAAACCTTGGGATGCTGTGCAATGGACGCTGTATTTCCCTCCACTGTTGGCTGCTCCTGGCGGGGGCAATCAACAAATTCCCATGGATGCTACTCCATCCGTAAAGGAAGCTTTCAGTTTAGTTTCTCAGGGTGACACTCCTGGAGCCTTAACACTGCTCGAGCACGTCTCCCCCTCCGAACAAAATGCTAACTTTCATGTTTATCGTGCAGCCTTATTCCTTGATGTTGGCAGAGCCGACGAAGCCCGCGCAGATATTGATGCGGCTCTAACGCAAGACCCCAAGTCCGGTCTTGCCTATGCATTACGCTCCATCATCGAAATCACCCGGAACGAACAGCAGCAAGCACTTGCCAGCGCCGAGCAGGCCGTGTTGTTAACGTCTTCGGCTGCCGCCAAAATTGCCTTATCGTATGCACAGCAGTCAGCTTTCCAGCTTGAATCGGCACGCGACACCTTGCTTTCGGCTGTCAGCGAACATCCGAATGCCGCGTTGGCTTGGGCAAGGCTTGCCGAGCTGTGGCTGATGTACGGTGATAGGGAGAAAGCTTTTGCTGCTGCACAAAAGGCGGAAGCATTGGCACCCGGCCTTTCGAAAACTCAAACCGTGCTGGGCTTCGCGGCGTTGGCTGAGAATCGGGAAACCGAAGCAAAAACCGCATTCGAGCGAGCCATCAGCCTCGCATCAGATGACCCTCTCGGCCATTTCGGCTTGGGGTTAACAAAAATCAAACGCGGCGACCTAGCTGAAGGACGAAGGGAAATCGAAGCCGCGGTTGCGCTCGATTCCAGCAACGCTCTGCTGAGATCCTATCTGGGTAAAGCCTATTACGAAGAGAAAAGACCTCCGCTCGAGGGACAGCAATATGACCTTGCCAAGGAACTGGATCCCTCTGATCCAACACCTTACCTTTACAGTGCTATTGACAAACAGACCTCTAACCGGCCAGTCGATGCCTTACAAGACATGCAAAAAGCCATCGAATTAAATGACAATCGCGCGGTCTACCGCTCACGTCAGTTGCTTGATTCTGACCTGGCGGCACGTAGCGCAAGCCAGGCTCGGATATATACCGACATGGGTTTCCAGCAGCTCGCTCTAAGGCAAGGTTGGAAGTCGGTCAATACCGATCCCAGTAACTTTTCCGCCCACCGGTTTCTAGCCGACACTTATTCAGTGCTACCGCGCCACGAGATTGCCAGGGTCAGCGAACTCCTCCAGTCGCAATTGCTGCAACCTCTCAACATGACGCCCATCCAGCCACACCTTGCGGAAAGTAACCTGTTTCTCATTAGTGCCGGCGGCCCTGGCGCACTCTCTTTCAATGAGTTCAATCCCATATTTAACCGCGATGGACTTACTTTGCAAACCAGTGGCCTAGTGGGTGAAAAAAATACTTATGCTGGAGAGGGTGTTATCTCCGGCATCTATGGCAATGCTGCCTTCAGTTTTGGTGGTTTCCACTTTACGAGTGACGGTTTTCGCCAAAATGACGGACAGAAGGACAATATCGCCAACGGCTTTGTCCAGTACGAAATTTCTCCCCAAACCAGCGTCCAGGCTGAATATCGTTACCGTATCACCAATAAAGGCGACCTTCGGCGGTTATTTTTTCAGGATAACTTTTTCCCTAACGAGAAAAACGACGAAGAACGTAACACCTACCGTCTAGGGGCTCGTCACAACTTGTCTGATACCTCTACCCTATTAGGATCATTTTTATATCAAACGGCAGATCTCACAAATGGAGATCAGCCGTTTGATGGTATTCCTTTGACACTGACCATTACCAGGCCAGAAAGCTCACTGGGTGCCGAACTTCAGCATATCTTCCGTTCGCAATATGTTAACCTGACCACTGGCGCTGGCTATACCAACATCAACGGAAGGCTAGACGCACAGGT
>JACXTQ010000372.1 GCA_016919605.1 Methylovulum sp. | reverse complement strand
TGAAAATAATAATGCCTAAAATAATTTCCAACATTACGACACCTTCCTATAGTTGGATTCCAGAGAAAGCCATGAAGCCAAGCGACATCAGACCCGCAGTAATAAAGGTGATACCCAGGCCTTGCAAACCTGCCGGTATATCACTGTATTTGAGCTTTTCGCGCACACCGGCCATGACCGTGATCGCCAACGCCCAGCCTAAGCCACTACCGATACCGTAAGTGACGCTTTCGCCGAAGTTATAGTCACGTTCGATCATGAACAAACTACCGCCTAAGATGGCGCAGTTAACGGTAATCAAGGGCAAGAAGATACCTAAGGCGGAGTACAAAGCTGGAAAGAACTTATCCAAAATCATTTCCAAAATTTGTACCAACGCGGCGATCATGCCAATGCAGCTTAACAAGGCCAAAAAGCTTAAATCAACACCCTTAATGCCGATCCAAGACAAAGCGTCTTCTTTCAACAAAGTGTGGTAAACCAAGTTGTTGGCAGGTACAGTGATGGCTTGCACCACCATAACAGCAATACCCAAACCCATCGCGGTGGAAATCTTTTTAGATACCGCAATGAATGTACACATCCCCAAGAAGAAGGACAACGCCAAATTTTCGATAAAAACGGCTTTTACAAATAGACTGATATAGGCTTCCATTAGTGATGCCCTCCTTCACCGTGGGCAATCGCCATAATTTTAAACTCGACCTTTTCCGCTTGCTCAGGCTTCCATTGACGGACGCTCCAAATAATCAGGCCGATAATGAAAAACGCGCTAGGCGGCAATAACATCAGGCCATTAGGATCATACCAACCACCGTCTTTGGTCAGTTGGAAGATTTCATTGCCCAACAATTTACCTGAACCAAACAGCTCGCGGAAAAACGCTACGATAACCAAAATCAGGCTGTAGCCCAAACCGTTACCGATACCGTCCATAAAGCTTTCCAACGGTGGATTTTTCATGGCATAGCCTTCGGCACGGCCCATAACGATACAGTTAGTGATAATCAAGCCGACGAACACCGATAATTGCTTGCTGACATCATAGGCAAAAGCTTTCAATATTTGATCCACAACAATAACCAATGACGCAATAATGGTCATTTGCACGATGATGCGGATGCTGCTGGGGATATGATTTCTGATGGCGCTGATGGCGGCGCTGGAAAACGCCGTCACCAAGGTCAATGCCAACGCCATAATCAACGATGTTGACATTTGCGAAGTCACCGCCAACGCCGAACAAATACCCAAAACTTGCAAGGTGATCGGGTTGTTGCTGACTAGCGGCTCAACCAAGACCTTTTTTGTTTCATCATTCAATATTGCACTCATGATACACCTCTTTTTACGGTTCTAACTTTACTCAAATACGGAGCAAAACCTTCTTTGCTCATCCAATATCTGATCAAGTTTGAGACACCCGTGCTGGTTAAAGTTGCCCCGGCTAGGCCATCAACCTGATATTGTGAGCCAGGCTTGCTGTTATCGACCACGCCTTTAATCAGCGTCAGGGCAGGTTCGCCAACATCGGCTTCGGTAATCAGACCTTTCTCAAGGGAAGGTTGATCGGTTTCGGCATAGACTTTTTTGCCTTTCCACAGGGCTCGCCAGTTAGGGTTGACTACTTCGCCACCCAGCCCCGGAGTTTCTGCTTGGTCATAAAAGTTGATACTTTGCACGGTCTGACCGTCAGGATCTAATGATAAGAACCCGTATAAGGTAGACCACAAACCATAACCGTTAATAGGCAAAATGATAGATTTGATAGCGCCTTTTTCTTTTACCAAAAACACTTTCGCATATTTGGCTTTAATTCTGATATGGGCAATATCTTTTTCTTTAGGGATCGCTACGTTTTGGGCAGGGTCTTTAGCTGCCTTACGTTGGTCATAGTCAGCGGCATTGACACTGTCAACATATTCACCGCTTTCCAAATCAACCACTTTCGCTTCGATTTTTTCCGCAAATGCAGCATCAATGTTGCTACCTTGCTCCAGCAGACCTGCGACATCAAGAATATTCTTCTTCATGTCCAGCTCTTTATTATTAACTTGCAAAGGCTTTAATGCCACTGCGGCAAAAGCCACAAACACCGCACACACCAAACATAAGGACAGGGCGATGGCAATGGTTTTTTCCAAACTATCATTGCCTAGCGCCAACACCTTATCGCGATAGACGGTAAATTTTCCATAATACTGGCACAGCGTTTCTTTATTAAGCATGGCGTTTCATCCTTCTTCTGATATTGGCCTGAATGACAAAATAATCAATCGTAGGCGCGAACATGTTAGAGAACAGGATAGCCAACATAATACCTTCTGGAAATGCAGGATTCACTACTCTGATTAACACTGTCATAGCTCCGACCAAACCACCGAATATCCAACGGCCTGTGTTAGTCATCGCCGCACTGACGGGGTCAGTCGCCATATACACCATACCGAAAGCGAAACCGCCTATGGTCAAATGCCAGTACCAAGGCAAGGCAAACATAGGGTTGGTGTCGCTGCCAATAAAATTGAACAGCAATGATGTCGCCACCATGCCCAAGAACACACCTGCCATGATGCGGTAAGATGCGACACGGGTATACAACAAAAATGCCGCACCGATTAAAATGGCGATGGTTGACGTTTCACCCAAGCAACCTGGCTCAAAACCAAACAAAGTTTGCGCCCAGCTATAATGCGCATTATAAACCGCTTCCAAACCGCCATTGGCAGCCAAACCCAGCGGGGTTGCCGCCGTATAACCATCGACGGCCACCCATACGGAATCGCCAGAAATGGAAGCCGGATAAGCGAAATACAAAAAAGCACGGCCTGTCAGCGCAGGGTTCAAAAAGTTTTTGCCCGTACCACCGAACACTTCCTTGCCGATAACGATACCGAAAGAAATGCCCAAGGCAACTTGCCATAATGGCATATCTGGCGGCATGATCAAGGTGTACAACATTGACGATACTAAAAAGCCTTCGTTGACCTCATGCCCGCGCACCGTGGCGAACAGCACTTCCCACACACCGCCGACCGCTAGGGTGACGAAGTAAATAGGGAAGAAATACAAGGCGCCGTGCATGATGCAAGACAGCGGGTTGGCCGGATTATAGCCAAACACCATCATCGGCAAAGACCGCCAATTGGCTATCTTTTCCAGCCCCATTGTTTCCATGGCCAAATTGGCCTGATAGCCCGTGTTATAAATGGCCATCAACACACAAAACAAGGTGGCTATCACCACAAACGTCATTGTCCGCTTCAGGTCATTGCCATCACGGACATGCGTAGTGCCGCGCGTTACAGAAGCGGGGGTATAGATAAAAGTATCGACCATCTCATAAAGACCGTAATACTTCGCTAACTTACCGCCTTTTGTAAAATGCGGCTCTATGCTATCTAAAAAATCTCTAGCCGACATTATCCTTCCTTCTCAATTTTAGTTAAATTCGCTCTCAGAACAGGGGCAAAATCATGCTTGCCCGGATCTACAAAGGTAAATAACGCCACATCTTCTTCGATAATTTCCAAACACCCCAATAATTGCGCTTGGTCTGAATCACCCACAATCAGTGATTTCAACAGCGGTGTCGGCAAAATATCCATAGGCATGACCGCTTCATAAACACCTACCGGCACAATCGCCCGGTTACTACCATTTTTATCCGTGGTTAACGGAAATTTGCGCTTGTCCTTACGGTCAACGCTTGAGGTGTAAACGTTAAGGGCGGAATACTTATCTTTACCTGGAACAATCCAACCGAAAAACTCACGGGCGCGGCCTTCTTGCAAAACGGACACCAGGTTGCTGTAAAAGCCCAGATAAGCAGCCCAATCGCCAGCTTGATGACCATACAGCACGGAACCGGAAATGACTCGGCTTTCGATACCGTCAAGCAACTCGGATTCGACCAAATCATCGGTGCTGGCGCCCACACGGGTGCGCAGCAAACGGGGATTTTTAGCGGTAGGGCCAGCCAAAGCAACCACGCGTTCGACATTCAAACGACCCGTGGTGAACAACGCCCCAATCGCCATAACGGCTTGGTAATCCAGATGCCAGACAAATTTTTCAATATTGACCGGATCAAGCAGATGAATATGCGTGCTTGGCAAACCGGCCGGATGCGGACCGGAAAACTCAGCCGCAGTGACCGTGGCATTGCCTGTCGGTATATCACTGCCAGTGGCCTTACAAACGTAAGTCTTACCAGCGGTCAATTTGCCGATAACGGTCAAGCCGTTGACAAAATCAGTACTACGTTCCTTAATGATAACCGCAGGGTCAGCCGCTAACGGGCTGGTATCGATTGCGGTCACAAAAATGGAACTGGGCGTGCTGTCAATGGCAGGGGTTTTGCCATAAGGGCGGGTACGAAACGTAGCCCACAAACCTGACGCGATGAGGTTTTCTTTGATTTGCTCGGCATTTAAAGCCGTCAATTCGGCCTCATGGTAACTGGCAAAACTTTCTTCATCATCACCCTGCAACTCGATAACCACCGATTGCAAGACCCGCTTTTCACCCCGGTTGATCGCCTTAACGATACCCGCACCTGGTGCAGTAAAATTGACCCCAGGATTTTTTTTGTCACTAAACAGTATTTGGCCTAATTTGACCCTATCCCCTTCACTAACCATCATTGTAGGTTTCATGCCTACAAAATCCATACCCAGAACAGCGACTGACCTAATGGGGTTTCCATTTTCAATCACTTGTTTAGGCTCCCCTGTAATCGGTATATCCAAACCTTTTTTAATAGTAAATTGCATAGTTGAAGCCTACTCTCCCAACAAGTTGCGGCGAAACCATCCCCTCCTTTTAAAGGATTATCAAAAGAAGAGGCGCATTAAGACGTGTAACATTTTCATTACATCACAAAAAGCGTGTTTTCTCAACTCCACAAAGGCAACTTTCAACCTTGGCGGGAGCCGGAAAACTGGCTTTTTAGCGCAAAAAAGAGTTATTGATTCAGTATATTAGAACAAATATCCTGATAGGATGGGGACATGGGGAAGTTAGCCTGGCGGCCAAGTCATTTGGCGACCACCTAAGATGTGCAGGTGCAGATGATAGACTTCCTGTCCGCCTTTCTTATTGCAATTGATATTGACCCGATAGCCATCGGTGGCCAAGCCTTCTTGTTTGGTGATGGCGGTTGCCGCCAGCAGCAGCCGCCCGCCCAACTCAGGGCTATCCAAATCGTTTAACGTCGCAACATGTTGTTTGGGGATAACCAAAATATGCACGGGGGCTTGGGGATTAATATCCCTGAACGCCAACACCGCATCATCCTCAAACACCACATGCGGTTTGATGACACCCGCGACCATCTTGCAAAAAAGACAATCTGACATAATAGTACCTTGAAATATACGAATTAAAAACTAGACTTGCAAATAATTCCAAAAAAACAGGGCCACTTCGAAAGCAGTGGCCGCAATTATAGCGAGCTGTGATTATAATCCGTTTCACAACAAATATAGCCGTACATAGTGTAACGACCCTTATTTAAAAAATTTTAAATAAATAAGCGGATGTTTAGGGCAATGGTTCGGACAGATTTCACCAAGCCCGCACCCCGAAGTTACAAAGCCCCGCGTAGGCAGGCGAGGATTTAATCGAATTCAAGTCAATTGCTAAGTTAGAAGAAATCCGTTCGAT
>JACXTQ010000371.1 GCA_016919605.1 Methylovulum sp. | reverse complement strand
CAGCCCCCTCTGTTTTTGTCTCTATTATAGATTTTAAAATATAATTTATGCATGTTTGTCTTGTATCTTACCTACCGAACAATCTATGGGTATCCCCCATTTTGATAACAACCAGACCTTTCACTTTAAAAAGCTAGGATTATCTATGACAATTAAGTTATTAACACCAGGTAACGACAACGTATTATTGACTAGTGGCAACGATGACATTGATGCGTTAAGCGGCGATGACACGGTCGATGGCGGTGCCGGCAATGATATTATTCGCGGCAATACAGGCAACGATCTTCTCGCTGGGGGTCAAGGGAATGACACCTTATATGGTGGCGATGGTAACGATGTCTTAGATGGCGGAACCGAAAGCGACTTACTCTATGGCAACAATGGCAACGACATTATTTACGGGGGGACAGGTATAGATACCTTAGATGGCGGTGCTAACGATGATTATCTCTTTGGCGGTACTGAGGCGGACAAACTATCTGGCGGCACAGGTTCGGACGTGATGGATGGCGGCGATGGCAATGATACTTTTTATGACAATAGCTCCACGACATACGGCACGGTAAACACAGAACATGACGAAATGATCGGTGGGGCCGGTAATGACAGCTTTTTTGGCGGTTATGATGTGATGTGGGGTGGTGATGGTAATGATGTTTTTAAAGTCAATAATCAAGGCACGGTTTATGGTGGTATTGGTAATGACAGCATTACGGTCAGCAACACCAATGCTGCCCTAGGCTCCTGGCTGGAAGGTGGCGTAGGTTCGGATACTATAACGGGAGGCGTCGGCAATGATGTGCTGTTCTCTGGCTATGGTATGGACACACTGAACGGCGGCGCGGGCAATGACAGCTATGTGATAACCTTTGACCACATTTATTCGACGACAACGGCTCCCGCTACAGGCGTAAAAACCATTATTGACTCCAGCGGCAATGACACCATTTATTATATCCGTGACTTCAAAGGTGATGGCCGTGATGACGATGTCGGAACTGATGGTAAGGAATTGGATTCGACGCTGATAACAACCGGTTACGGCGATATGATTGTCTATATACCTACCAATATCGAAAACGGGGTTTTGGATGACCAAATTTATGTCAATACCCCAAACGAATTGCGTTATACGGCAGCTTGGTTAATTGGCAACTCTTTAAACAACAACATAAAAGGCAGTAACCTGGATGATATTTTGGATGGTGGCCTAGGCAATGACACCATCAGTGCCGGTGATGGTGACGATGTTATTTTTGCAGGTCAAGGCACTGACACCATTGACGGCGGGGCGGGCGAAGATATTATTGGTGCTGAAGCCAGCTTCAGCCTTCTGAGCGGCCTAGTAAAAAATGTTGAAGATATTGATTTGCTTGATGTCGTTGGAGCCATTTCAGCAACAGGCAACAATGCCAATAACACCTTGAATGGTAATCATCTCAATAACACCTTGATTGGCAATGGAGGTAACGACATCCTAGACGGTTGGTATTATTCAACGAGCTATGCAAGCGCCAGCGACAAATCGACCGGCGATGATATTCTGAAAGGCGGAGCCGGTAATGATATATATCGCATCGATTCTGCATCGGATCAAGTGATTGAGGATTCGGTGACCACAGGCGGTATAGATACCGTCCAATATAAAGGCGCGGTCGCGGTCGCCAACAGTTCGTATACCCTTACCAATGGGGTGGAGAACCTCACCATGTTGGGCAACCTGATCAGTGGCATCGGCAATAACCTGAATAACATAATTATTGGTGGCACAGAAGCCAATATCCTTAAAGGCGGTTATGGCGATGATTATCTGGATGGCGGCAGTGGTATCGACAACTTTGAAGGCGGCTACGGTGATGATACCTATGTTGTTGATAATGCTAGCGAAATAATCACTGAAAAAGCCGGGCAAGGCAATGATTGGGTACAATCGGCCGGCATTGCCTTGGATTTGAATACATCCAACTGGGGTGGCAGCATTGAAAATGCCAAGCTAACGGGTACGTCAAACTTAAGCTTAACGGGCAGCTCCGCCAATAACATCTTGATCGGCAATGGTGGTGCTAATGTCCTGGATGGGCATGATGGTATAGATACCTTACAGGGCGGGGGGGGCGACGATATTTATTATGTCAATTCGACAACAGACTTCTTGATAGAGGATTCAGGTACTGGCTCTGGGACAGATACCATCCAAAGTGCCGTCAATTTCTCTTTGGCTTCGTTGCTTAACTTTGAAAACTTGTCCTTGAGCCAAGGCTTCTCCGCGACAACAGGAACCGGCAACATTAACAACAACTACCTCAGAGGCAATGATATTGCCAATACCTTGTATGGCTTGGATGGCAACGACACGTTTGACGGCGCTGGCGGGGCGGATACGCTTTACGGTGGTAAAGGCGATGACTATTATAAGCTTTCCAATGATGGCGACACGATTGTCGAGAAGCTTGGCGAAGGTACTGATACCATTGAAATATCGGGTTCTTTTTCATTATTATTGACTAGCCTGGGCGGCAATGTAGAAAACTTGACGCTGAGTGGCATTGCGGGAGCCGATGGCACGGGGACTAATGGAACCAATAAACTCATTGGCAATTCCGCAGCCAACTCATTGACCGGATTGGACGGGGATGACACTTTGGTTGGTGGGGAAGGTGCTGATACCGTGATTGGCGGCAAGGGCGCCGATGTGTTGAATTTGACCGAATCATTAGCGGCCAGCGACATAGTCAGGATTGCCGCGGGTGATAGCATCGCCACTACCAGCCAAGCAGACCGGATTGTTAAGTTTGGTTTGGCCAATGACACCTTGGATCTTCCAAACGTGATAAAAATCGCCGCCAACCAAACCGCAGCTAATGGCATTGATGCTGGCGGTTTTAAAAGCCATAATATCACAAACGGCATTATAAAGTTTGATGATGTGGATTCTTACACAAGCCCCGTATCTATTACAGCAAGTAATATCAACGGTGTCCTCCAATATTTAAGCCTAAACATTACCGATAGCTCAACGGTTGCGTTTCAAGGCAGCGCACCTGACCCCACCTCAACATCAGGCACTCAAGTATTAAGCACGTGGGTGTTCCAAGATAATGGCAGCAATGATACGCTAGTGGCTTTAATCGGCGTGACTACCGCCACCAGCCTTTTGTCTTCTGGCTTTAGCTCTACAGGCATACATTTAGCTTAACCTTATCCTCGCTTCGCCTCTGTTGTTAAAAACAGCAGGGGCGTTGTCAAAACCAAGCAAATCATTTAACTATTAACCCAACAACGGCTCACTTTGTGGGAACGTTATTGGGCTAATCGCCTTATCTTTAAAGCACTTTTCGGTCATTGAACGCATGGGCCAATGTGCCGCTGTCAATATACTCCAGCTCGCCGCCCATCGGCACACCGTGGGCGATCCGGCTGGCTTTGACCTGATGTTTACGCACCAGCTCACCGATAAAATAGGCCGTGGCCTCACCCTCAACCGTTGAGTTAGTGGCTAAGACCAGTTCTTGGATGCGCCCGCTGGACAACTGTTGGCGCAACAAATCCAAACCCAACTCATCAGGGCCTATGCCATCCAACGGCGACAAACGCCCGTGCAGGACGAAATACAGCCCCTTGAACACTGCCGTCTGCTCGATTACCCAAACATCCGCCGGATTTTCGACTATGCACACGAGGCCGGTGTCGCGACCACTATCCGCACAAATGGCGCACAGGCTGTCTTCGGTCAATGTCCGGCATTGCGGGCAATAATTGACGTTGTCGATAGCCAACAGCAACAGCTCGGCCAAGCGCCTAGCTCCCTGACGGTCACGCTGCAACAGGTAAAAGACCATGCGCTGGGCGGTTTTTACCCCCACACCCGGCAAACAACAAAAGCTTTGTATCAACTGGCCTAACAGGCCTTTTTTGGACATGCTAGGCGCTTAAAACGGCATTTGGAAACCGGGTGGCAAGGGCATACCCGCCGTTAAGGCGGACATTTTCTCTTTTTTCATTTTGGCGACTTTATTGACCGCGTCATTGATGGCGGCCGCCACCAAATCTTCCAGCATATCTTTGTCTTCACCCACCAGCGATTCATCAATGGTCACTTTTAAGGCTTCGCGCTTGCCGTTCATGACGATGGACACCAGGCCGCCGCCGGACTCCCCTTGCACCTGCATGACGGCAATATCCGCCTGCGCTTTTTTAAAGTCTTCCTGCATTTTTTGCGCTTGCTGCATTAGGTTGCCTAATGGATTTTTCATATTCTCTCCTTTTTATAACTAGATAGGCTCGACAGTGCCAGGCAGAATCCTAGCATCCAATTGTCCTGTCAAGGCTTGGATATTAGGGTCGGCGTTAATGGCCTCCACCGCCGCTTGCTGCCGATCTTCGCGCTCTTTCAGCAATTGCATGGCGGGGGTGTCAACGGTAATCTTTGCGGCATTGATAACCAGCTTGACGGGCTTGCCGCAATAAGCTTGCACCGCCTTTTGCAATTTTTCTTCCGCCACCGCCCCGCGCAACTGCAAATGCCCTGGGTCTAGCCTTAAGGTACAGGCTTTGTCATCCAAACTTTCCAGTACGCAATTGTTGGCCAGCTCACGGGTCATGCCGCCAATTTTCATCGCGGCAATCATCGCCACCCACGGGTCGGCGGCTTGGCCGACAGGCGGCAACTCCCTCGCAACTGGCGGTGCAACTAAGACAGGCCTATCGGGCTGGGCGGCGGGAGCGGGTATTTTTTGCGCGATGGGTGCGGCAATGGCGGGCGCGGGTGCAGGGGTAGCCAAAGGCTTGGGCTGGCTGGCCACCGTCGCGGGCTTAAACGCCAACATCCGTAAGATGACCATTTCAAAACCGCTACGCTGGTCGGGGGCCAAATCCAGATCACGCTGCCCTAACAAACCAATTTGATAATATAACTGCACGTCTTCAGGCGTTAGCTTGGCCGCCAAATCGGCAATGTCCTCATCAAGCTCCGACCCCAGCGCACCGGGCAGGTATTGGGCCAGGGCGACCCGATGCAAAACCTGCAACACTTGGGTCAGCACCGCGCCAAAATCGCTGGTCAAATCGGCCATACCGTCAATGGTGGCAAAAATGCTGGCCGCATCCTCATGGGCCAGCGCCAACAAAATAGCGGCGACCGGTTGTTGGGCAATCGTACCCAACATGTTATGGACATTATCAAGGCCGACACTGCCCGCCCCATAAACAATAGCCTGATCGAGCAAACTCAAACCATCACGCATACTGCCATCGGCGGCACGGGCGAGCAGTTTTAAGGCGGCGACCTCAAAGGCAATGGCCTCCTGCTCCAAAATGAAAGCCATTTGGGCGTGGATTTGCTCCGGCAACAAACGTTTAAGGTTAAACTGCAAGCAACGGGACAGAACGGTGACAGGGATTTTATGGGGGTCGGTGGTGGCCAGCAAAAATTTGACATGCGGCGGCGGCTCTTCCAAGGTCTTTAACAAGGCGTTGAAACTGTGCCCCGACAACATGTGCACCTCGTCAATCAAATAGACCTTATAGCGGCCTTGATTGGGGGCATACTGGGCATTATCAAGTAAATCGCGGGTATCTTCAACTTTGGTGCGGGACGCGGCATCGACTTCGATCAGGTCTAAAAAACGGCCTTCATCGACGGCAACGCAAATGGGGCAAACGCCGCAGGGATTAAAGTTTTGGAGATTTTCGCAATTG
>JACXTQ010000370.1 GCA_016919605.1 Methylovulum sp. | reverse complement strand
TCACCATCGGGGGCATGGTAGACAGTTTGTCCATGACTGCCGATGGCGCAGATGGCGCTGGCTGGTAACTTGGCCTTGGCCAACAAGGCGGTGGCGGTGTCGGCAAACAGGCGGCCCAGTTGCGTATCCAGCACCCCATACGCTTTTAATGAAACCAAGGCATCGGTGGCACTGATTTGGGCAATGGCGGTTTTTAAGTTATCGGGGAAGGGGTAGTAGGCAAACTCGACCAACCGGATGTCGTTGCCGTCAAACTCGACCAGCGCGGCATCAATGCCATCAATGCTGGTACCGGAAATTAAGCCGATATACAGTTCAGGCATTATCGTACAGGCGGTTGGTTTTTGGCAAACAGGGATTTGGCTTTTGCGGAATACAGTTGGGCGACCGCAACACGGGTTTGTGCCTTAAAATCCGGTAAGGTGCTGCTGTCCAAGGCCATTTCGTTGCGGGAACCGGAGCTGATGGTTTCGGGGTTACGGTGTTGGCCATCGACACGGAACTCATAGTGCAAATGCGGGCCGGTCGCCAAGCCGGTTTGGCCTACATAGCCAATCACATCGCCTTGGCTAACGCTATCGCCTTCCAGTAAAGAGCGGCCAAAATCAGACAAATGGGCGTAGACGGTTTCAAAACGTTCGCCATGTTGGATAATGACTACTTGCCCGTAGCCACCCTTACGGCCCATAAAAGTAACAGTGCCATCCCCCGTGGCTTTGACCGGTGTACCTATACGGGCGGCGTAATCCACGCCTTTGTGGGCGCGGATGCGGTTAAGGATAGGGTGTCTGCGGTTGGCGTTAAAGCGCGAGGTGATCTTGGCGTAATCGACCGGTGTGCTTAAGAAAGCTTTGCGCATGGCTTTGCCTTCAGGCGTGTAATAATTGACGTTGCCTTCGTTATCTTCATAGCGAACGGCGGTCAATACACGGCCTTCGGTGACAAACTCTGCGGCGACGATTTGCTCTTCATCAACGCCGTTGCTTTCATAAAGCACGGTAAATTCATCGCCGACATGCAAATTAGTGGCAAAGTCAATATCCCAAGCAAAGATATGGGTCAACTTATCAGTTAAATTTTCAGACAAGCCCGCTTCTGCCCCAGCATCCGCCAACGAGGTGATGATAACGCCATGTGTGGTGGTGTAATCATGCGGGCGATCATCGACAATGGGCGGCACGCCATTTTCGGTTTCGTGGACATTGGGGATAAAGGAATGGATGCGGCTGTTGCTTTCAGTGGGTTGCACCATGCCTGTTTCGGTGAACGGGTTGGACGCTTCCTGTGCCGTGGGTGCAAATTGTTCAGGCACCGCTTCTTCAACTGAGCTAAATTCAGCGGGGGCAAACTGCTCTTGAACAGGCATTTGCGTCATTGCCAATTCGTTTTCAGTCTCCGTATCGGAACGGATAAAACGGTTTTTCGATGGCGAATGACGAAGAGTGACCAATGGCGGTATCACGGCTTCCAAATGATGCCTACCCGCATGAGGGGCTTTTCTGTGGCTAAACAGGCGTTTTTGGGCGTAAGGCACATCCCGCATTTTATGGCCATTTTTTAGGCGCGAAATCATCGGGCGCAAATTCTGGGCGGCCCGCTGGCGCAATAGGGTGTGCTTGACCGGAACCAGCCCACGTACACTATGGGAGCGTAACGCCGCGTATTTGGCGGGTGAGGCATGAGGGGCTGTGCGTGGTTCGCTATGCTTGACCGGAATGACGCTATGTTTACGGCTAGGCTTGGCTAGTGCCGCCGAGCTTTTTTTAGGGCTGGCGTGGGCGGTCTTGGCATGGCCGGACGTGGTCATAATGGCCAGACCGACACCTATCAAAAAAGATTTATAAAATTTATTTTTCACGAAACGTTAGTTAAGTAGTTGAAAATAATTAAGAACATAAAAAACGCTGTCCTTTGTGGACATTTTAAGGGTTTTGTGCGCTTTTACCAAGTTTTATTCTTACCGCTTAACGGCCTATTTGTCTATAGGCGGCTTAACAATTCGGCTTTTTTGCCGTTAAATTCGGCATCGCTTAAGATGCCCTTGTCTCGTAAACCTGCCAATTTTTCAATCGCGCCAAAGATGTCGGCCTCTTGCGCGGACACAGGGGCAGGGTTAACATGCGTATCAGCGAATGTCGGCGCAGGCGGCGAGAAAGGTACGTTATCTACGGAGATAATTGGCAAGTTTTGGACATCGACAATGCCATGTTGGCTAGTGAAAGTCACGGAACTGCCGCCGGCTTGTTGCTGGGAAAATCCGCCGATTTGATGATCTAAGGTATCATACAGGGTGACGTGGCCGTGAGCTTCGATGGCCAAACGCCGGATACTGGCAAAGTAAGCATAACGGACATTATTTTGCGATCCGGTGCTGTTAGGGTTCATTAAACCTTGTGGCCACCAGTTGCCATTATTGCCGCCCGTAGCGGGTACAAACAGACTGACCGGCGTGGTGTTATGGCTTGAGCCTGGGTTTTGGTTTTGGCTTTGAAAAGATTGGCTTTGCCAGATGATAGGCTGATTAGCCAGCAGGTTGGCGAGTTCTTGGCATAAGTTGCTGACACTGTTTTTTAAGCCGTTATTGAACATATCACCAATCATAATCATACCGCCGCGCATCCATTGCCCAGAGCCGCCAAATTCGGGATGGCTAAATTGCGCCATAGACCCATTACCGTTTTGTACCGATTGCAAAAGGCTAAGCACAGCGTCAGCACTAAAGTGGTAGCGTTGCGCGAGGTTGTTGATGATTTGTTGGCCTTCCGGCGTGAGTTGTGACATGGAGGTGTTCCGCGTAAGAGGTGTGCAGGTGAAATCGGCTTAAAGACTTTTAAAAGCGGCTAAATGGCTTGATTATGGCGTTGCGCGGTACTAAAACCCGGTACATTCCGGTTTCCGTTCGCTTTACACTAGAGCCGTTCGCGACGCTTTTAAAACATCTTTTTAGGCAACTGATTCTGTTGATAGCCAGTTTAATGCAATAGGCAAGGAAAAGCACTAATTAGATATGCTTTTATGGGCATCCAGGAGGCTTGCCTAACCTGGGCAGTTAGGCAAGCCGTGTACTGAAGGCATTTAGAGTGCATCAGAGTGTAGGAGGGTGGTCAAGCATTCTACACCCTGCGCAGGTACGGGCGGGGTTCCTGGCATTGCGCCAGAGCGGTTATTTTATGAACAACATTTCTTGGTAAGTCGGGAAAGGCCATAATTCATCAGCCACTTCGGTTTCCAGCGCATCCGCGTAGGTACGGACTTCATCCATCAATGGGCGAATCGTTTTGGCGCAAAATTGCAAATGTTCTTCGGTTTCGGCAAAATCATGTTGGCCCAGCGCGGTGCTAAGCTTGTCAACAGTCGCCATCATCGTGTTCAGCGTGGTCGAGATTTTGATCAGGGTTTCGTTGCCCAATTCCACGCCATTAGCTTTTAGGGCGCTGATGCTGCCAGAGAGGCTGGACAAATATTTGATGACCGCCGGATAAATGCCAGTTTTGGCCATGCTGATCACCAGTTTGGCTTCAACCTCAATCGCCAGGACATATTGTTCGGCATAGATGTCAAAACGGCTGGCCAATTCCACAGGTGACAACACGCCTAAGCCATCAAACAGTTCTTCAATGGGTTTTTCTTTCAGGACGGGCAGGGCATCGGCAGCGGTGCGCAGATTTCTTAAGCCGCGCTCTTCAACCGCCATTTTATGCCATTCTGGGGAATAACCGTTACCGCCAAACACCACTGCACCGTGGTTGTCGATGATGGTTTTCAGTACGGTCAAGATGGCGGCATCCAAATCCGCGCCTTTGGCGATTTCACTGCTCAGCTCATCGGCCACCCAATTTAACGAATCGGCCAGCATGGTGTTCATGGCGACCAAGGGGCCGGCAACGGATTGACCTGAACCGACGGCGCGGAATTCAAAACGGTTGCCGGTAAAGGCAAACGGTGAGGTGCGGTTGCGGTCTCCGGCATCTTTGCTGAAAATAGGTAGTGTTTTGATTCCCAAATCCATAACCCCGGCATTTAAGGAGCCAGTGATTTCTCCGTTGCTTATTTGTTCAAATACGGTATCCAGTT
>JACXTQ010000369.1 GCA_016919605.1 Methylovulum sp. | reverse complement strand
TTATAGGGAACTCAGGAAGCATTTGGGAGAACTCCTGAAAGATTTGGCTTTGCAGAAAGAGTGCAAGATATTGGAAGGGCACTTGGTGTCCGATCATGTGCATATATTGATCGCAATACCCCCCAAATATTCGGTATCGCAGGTGGTTGGCTTTATCAAAGGCAAAAGTGCCATAGCCATAGCGCGTAACTATATGGGGCGGAGAAAAAATTTCACAGGACAAGGTTTTTGGGCGAGGGGCTACTATGTTTCGACTGTCGGCAAAGATGAAGAGGCCGTCCGTGAGTACATCAAGCATCAGGAAGAGGAAGACAAGCGAATTGAGCAACTGAACCTATTTTAGAAGACTGCCAGCCTTTAGGTGGCACACATTTTAACCCGCTTTGAGCGGTTCACATTTACAAGCCTCCGGCTCTGCCGGAGGTATTTTGACTTTATAAGGGAATAAGGCCGATGGCTTATTGGACTGAAAAACTCTCGCCACAGCCACATGTGCCACGCACATTGGGGTTATTGAACTGGAACGCCTCGTTGATGCCTTCGCGGCGATAATCAAGTTCAATGCCGTTGACTAAGGGCAAATCTTCCGCCCTGACAATGACCTTAACGCCAAAGCCTTCAAACACACTATCGGTTTCATTCAAGTGGTCCGCATAATCGAGCGCGTAAGCGTAACCGGAGCAGCCGGATTTTTTGACCCCTAATTTTAAGCCCAGGCCTTTGCCGCGTTTTGCCAATTGTTTTTGAATTTGGCGGGCGGCACTTTCGGTAAGGGAAACAGACATGACAAACTCCTAGGCTTGGCAAACCAAGCGTTTTAAGACAGTGATAAATTGGTAAATGTCCGCTTCAGTGTTGGTTTTGCCCAAACTGATGCGCAACGCACTTTTGGCCAGTGTAGGCTCTACGCCCATGGCCGTCAATACCGGACTGGGTTGGCCGCCACCGCTGGCACAGGCAGACCCGCTGGAGACCGCGATGGCGTTTTTGTCCAGATTCATCAGCAACATTTCCCCATCGATACCGGCTAGGCCAAATTGGACGGTATTGGGCAAACGTGGGGCTGTTTGCGCAAACACGGTCAAGCCAGGGATGGTCGCTAACTTGGCTTCCAATAGTGTCCGTAATGCCAGCAGATGTTGGTGGCGTGCCGCCAGCTCGGCTTTGGCCAGTTCCGCCGCTTTGCCAAACCCGACAATCGCGGCGACATTTTCTGTGCCGGCGCGTAAGTTTTGTTCTTGCCCCCCCCCGACCAGCAAGGGCTTAATGGGGGTGGCCTTATCAAAAATCAAGGCGCCACAGCCTTTGGGGCCATAGATTTTATGGCTAGACAGCGACAGCAATTGTACGCCGAGCTGACGGAACGAAACTGGCTGCTTACCGACAGCCTGCACCGCATCGGTATGGACAAGGCTGCCGTTATCGTGCCAAGCCCCCGCGTAAGCGCCGACATCTTGAATTACCCCAGTTTCATTGTTCGCCAACATGACTGAAATTAGCTGTGGTTGGAAAGCGTGGAGTTGGCGAAGGCCATCGTGAGTCAGCAAGCCGTTGTTATCCACGGCAATAACCTCTAGTTGATGGCCTTGTTGCTGTAAACGTTGGGCGGCGGCGGTGACGGATGGGTGTTCGGTAGCGGCAATTGCCAACCTGCCTGCGGTAGGTAAAGCTGCCAAGGCCAAGTTGTTGGCTTCGGTGCCGCCGCTGGTAAATATAACCGAGGCGGCGGGGGCATCGACTAAAGCGGCGACTTGTTCACGGGCAGTGTCTATCGCGCTCCTGACCAGCCGACCGTGTCGGTATAGGCTGGAAGGGTTGCCATAAAACGCAGTGAAGAACGGTAACATGGCCTCCAACACCCGCTCATCCAGCGGGGTGGTGGCATTATGATCGAGATAGATCACGGTGCTTAGGCGCTGGCTCCACTGAAGCGGTGGACTTCAATGATATGTTGCACGTCTGCGTCTTGGCGGCGGGCGATTTCTTGGACATGGTGTTTTTCGAGCAATTCTTCAAGGGTGATGCTTTTTAAGTAATCCCTGATCTGCTCGCTTAAGCCCATCCATAGGTCATGGGTCAAACACGCCTGATGTTGTTGGCAATTGGCTTCGCCACCACATTTGGTAGCGTCCATTTGTTCATCAACGGCGGCGATGATGTCGGCGATATTGATGTCAGCCGCTTCGCCGCATAGGGTATAACCGCCCCCTGGGCCACGCACGCCTTTGACCATGCCGGCCCGCCGCAAACGGGCAAATAATTGTTCTAAGTATGATAATGAAATAGTTTGACGGGCAGCAATTTCCGTTAAGGTAACAGGCCTGATCTGGCTGTGGAAAGCCAAATCAAGCATAGCCGTCACTGCATAGCGACCTTTAGTAGTTAAGCGCACAAGACTATCCTTTTATAAATCTGGTTGTGAGTTGCAGTTACTATACATAACCCAGTGGAATAGTCAACTTTTACCCCTAAAACCATTAAATCCGCGAGGTTTAAAGTGCCCGTGTCGCTTAGGCTGGTGCGTTCTTGGCGTTAATCTAAAAACCGCCTAACCTCTGCCAAAAAGGCTTGGGGTTGCTGGACGTGTAGCCAATGGCCGGCATGGGCAATGACGGCGATTTGCCCCGTTGGAAACAGGGCCGTGGTGTGTGCGGCTTGCATATAGGCGGAATCCGCGCCTTTGACGAACAAGGTTTGCCCTGAAAAAGGCTGCAAATGTTGGGCGGGCGGGAAGGCGACAATGGCATCGGCGGCGCGGGCAAAGATGTCTAAATCCACGCGCCAGCGATAAACGCCATTGTCGAGCAGCAAATTTTGCAGGAGAAATTGCCGGTAACTTAAGTCAGGAATGGCGGTGGCGAGATAGGTTTCCGCTTGTTTGCGGTTGTCCAGCTCAGCCAGCGGCAGCGATTTTAAGGCGGCGATTAAGGAGGCAAAGCTGTGGGTGTAAGTGACGGGGGCGATATCGACCACCACCAGCTTGTCGATATAATCAGGATAATTTAGCGCAAACCACATTGCGGTTTTGCCGCCCATGCTGTGCCCTAATAAGCTGGCGGATGCTATGCCTTGTCGGTTCATAAAATGCAGCACGTCCGCCGCCATCGTCGGATAATCCATCACCGGATGATGCTCGGACGCACCGTGGTTACGCATATCCAGCACATAAACTTGGCGTTTGTCCGCCAATTTGCCGGCCAGTAGCCGCCAGGTTCTGGACGAGGCAAAAAAGCCGTGCAGGATAATCAGTGGCGGTTGTCCGGTGGCGATGCCGAACACTTCAAAAGCGAGGGTAGGTAGGGTCATCAGGCGAACCCAAACAAGGCCCCTAGCAGGCCGCCAAAAACGCCGCCCCAGACAACCAGCCAGCCTAGGTGTTCGCTGATGATGCGCTGCACCATTTCTTTTACCAGTTGCGGGGTCAGCTCGCCCAGGCGTTTGTCAATCACGCTTTCTATTTTCAAGACGATGTCGGCACTAACTTTTTGGGTGTTCAGGCCTTGGTGCAGGGCGTTTTTAAACGCTTCAGAATGTACGGTGTCGGTTAGGGTAGCCCGCATCTTGTCGCTAAAAGGCTCTTTTAATGGGGTTAGGGCTTCGGGGCCGCCCATCATCAGCAACATGCCGCCAAATGAGGATTCCATGATGGATGATACCAATCCTTGATAAATCTTGTCATAATTGACTGCGTTTAATAACGGTTCCAAATTGAGCAAGTCGCCGCCTTCTTGGCGTTCTTCGGTTTCGATAAAGTTGCCGATATTGTCGGCGGTAAAAAATTGCTCCATCATCAAGTCCTTGATGGAGCGTTTAAAATCTTCAAAGCGTTCGGGGATAACCCCGGAGCCATATAAATAAGGCACTTTTTCAAACAGCATATAAACGGCCAGCCAATTGGTGATGGCCCCGGACAGGGCGAAAAAACCTACGGATTTGACCAGTTCCTGTTGTAGCGGACAACTATAGCCAATGACAATAATCAGTACCGCTAGGGCGTTGGTGACAAAGCTTTTGTTCAGGTATGTTTTCATGGTAGCTTGTGTAAGCCTATATAGCATGTGGTTATGGTTAATAAAGGAGTGAGGTTGATGAGCGGAATAATAGTATAACCGTGCCGGTTTGCCAAATTCGAGCATTAAGCATATTGTATGCCTGATTTTTTTTAAAAATCGCAAATAATTTGATAGTTATCATAAGCAGATACAATGCTAAAATGGCAATTATTCACATAATTGATGGAAAGCCGTCACTGATTATGAGCGTCCAGCCGTATTCATCAAGTATTCATGTCATCTTTTAAAGTCACAGTTC
>JACXTQ010000368.1 GCA_016919605.1 Methylovulum sp. | reverse complement strand
TACTTGTTCAATTCGGGCTTTAGCATTGGCGATGGTCGCACTTTCGGTTTGCGCGGCGTTGAGCAAGCGGCTAAGGATAGGATCATTAAACTTTTCCCACCAATGGGTCAGTTTTGACAGCTCACCGTGGTGGGCAACAGTGGGTTGCGGGGCGTTCCAGTGTTTTTCCGTAGGCGGGGAAGGCTGGCGATATTCAGGGCCGACCGTAGTCAACCAACCGCCCTTTAGGCCACAACCGGACAACACTAACGGCAACACGGCAAAGCCGATAGGGTATTTAAAAACGTGCATCATCACTAGACCTCCACAGCTCGGCGCTGGGCTTCGCTTTCGATCATCGCCAGCGCATAACCGGCCAAACGCTCAGCCAACAGGTCTATAGCGTCTGGGTTTGCCAACACTTGCGGGGCAATGGCGGCGACCACCTCTTGGCCGACATAAAAATGTACCGCCATGCCAATCACCGCAAACGCCAGGCGTTGCACATCGTCATCACTTCCCGCAAGCCCGAAACGCTGTGTTAGCAATGACACCAAGGCTTCATGTTGCGGTTTGATCTCGGCATCAATTTCTTTTTGCCAAACCCCGGTCGGCTCGATCATTTCCCGAAAATGCAATTTCATCACTAAGCGCATTTCTTCGCCTTTTTTTAAAGGCTCCAGAAATTCGCTAAAGAACAGGCGTAACGCGTCAGGTAACGGTAAATGGGCGAAAGCTTCAAAATTGGAATGGCAAGGAAGTTTACCGATAGGCTCGCTGAACGCCGCCCGATATAACCCTGCTTTGTCACCAAAATAATAGCGGATAGCAGAAATATTCGCACCCGCCATTTCGCAAATATTGCGCGTAGTCGCGCCACCAAAGCCTTTTTCCGCAAAAATCCGCAAAGCCGCCATCACCAAACACTGGCGGGCATTACTGGTTTCTGTCGAATTATCAATGGGCTTGTCCATGTTAGTCATCTACATAAAAAAATAAATCAATCGATTGATTGCAATTATTTCAATCAATCGATTGATTGTCAACTTATTGCGTGATAAAAATAGTAGCGGCTGGATAGTCTTTCAAGGCAAAACAACAGTAACGCCAATAGGGTTTTTGCTAAAGAAAAGATCGGCAATGGCTCATAAAAACGCCCACTTATGAAAATTGCCCCATCAACAGAACTTAAACCATACACT
This sequence comes from Methylovulum sp., assembly GCA_016919605.1. Lineage (GTDB taxonomy): Bacteria > Pseudomonadota > Gammaproteobacteria > Methylococcales > Methylomonadaceae > Methylovulum. Next base: position 2,547 of record JACXTQ010000368.1, on the reverse strand, counting down.
TGGGTACTAATATCAGGATATGTAGGCTAAGCGCTTAGGCTGGCGGGCTGGGGGATAACAGATATAATCAGCGGCATTATTGCAGAACACTTTCTCATTGGCCAAAATAATGCCAAAATGCCTACAAAGACAAAATAAAAATTACGGGAACATTCATGAATCGACAAAAAAGCGTATTTAGACCTAAATTAGCGGGTAGCTTAGTTGTGGCACTGGCGCTCACGGCTTGCGCCTCCGGCGGTGATGACCCTTGGCATACGTGGAACCATGGTGCGCAAGCGTTTAACGATGGCTTAGACAAACACATTGTCAAACCGCTGGCGCAAGGCTACCAATGGATAACGCCTGACGTGGTGGAACAAAGCGTGAACAATGGTTTTAGCAACGTCAACGACATTGGGGTTATCATCAATGATTTCCTGCAATTAAAATGGCGGCAAGGCAGCATGGACGTGGGGCGTTTGGTGGTCAACTCGACAATGGGCTTAGGTGGCCTGTTTGATGTCGGTACGATAATGAACCTACCCAAGCATAAGGAAGATTTTGGCCAAACGTTAGCCGTTTGGGGCGTACCGTCCGGGCCTTACTTAGTATTGCCGATTTATGGCCCCAACTCGCCTAGGGATACCTTAGGCTTGGTCGGTGATGCCCTGTTCAACCCACTGACGTACATCTCCATTTTTGGTACTGATGAAGCCTCTTATTCGACCATGGGGTCACGGTTTGCCGAAGTCGTCGATAAACGCGCCCAATTGCTGTCCACCGAAAAAGTGGTCAACGAAGCGGCAGGGGCTGACCGTTATGAGTTTCTCAAAAACTCTTATAAGCAACATCGTGACTATTTGATTCACGATGGCAAAACCGAGGATAGCGATTTGGACACGGAACTGGATTCGCTAGATGCCGATGAAAAAAATGCTAAACCTGCAACGACTAATCCCTAAAGCTTAGCTGGAAACAATCCATTATCTTGCCTACCTTCACCCATAAGGAGCCGTTATGAAAAATCGCCAACTGAATTATGCCGCCGCTTCTTATGCGTATCTGCCTAAAAATGGCCCGCATCAGTTTGCCCAAGCCCATGCCTTGCGCATTTACCGTAGCAACAGCGTCTACAGCTTTATCCCTAAAAATGCCTGTTCGACCCTGCGAGTATCATTGGCAATGGCGAACGGCTGTATCAGCAGCCCCTCTGACTTTAACTGGATACATTGCAACAACGACACCTTTCGGGCCGATCTGGCCAGCCTGATCCAAGCCGAATACACGTTTGTAATTTTGCGCTGCCCGTTCGCTCGGTTGGCCAGTGCTTATTTGGATAAAATTGTCGATACCACGGGCGTAGCGTGGGAATTGTATGACGCGGTGCAACGGACGATAGAAAACGAAGAGATGAGCTTTAGACTGTTTATCAACACTATCACCAAACCGCATATCTTACGCTCGAACATCCACTGGCAGCCGCAAGTGGATTTTTTAGTCTATAAAGATTATGACGATTATTTTAACTTGGAAACCTTTGCCAGCGCCCAAAGCGTTATCGAAACCAAGGCACAAATTAAAATCGTTGATGCCAGACACCTCACCCGCCACGGCCTAGATCGTTTTGAGCAAGTCAATAACGGCCCTTACGCCGATTACCTGCCCGATGCTATCCGTACCCTAAAAAAAGCCGGACAAGCCCCCAACCCCGCCGCCCTTTACGATGACGAGCTAATCGCCAAGGTCAGCAAAACCTTTAAAAAAGATATAGCCTTGTATAAGTCTTTGTTTGGGGATAAAAACCTGATGTTTCCCTAATTCAGCGCGTCCTATACAGCAAAGCCGCCCGCACACAGCGTAAAATAGGATAAGGGTACTGCCCTGCAAACTGCTCAAAAACCGGTTTCAGGGCGTTTTTTTGCTCGTCGGGCAACGCTAACAGCGCCTCTTCAATGGCGTGTAGCTCCGGCTCCGGCAATTGAACCACATCGCCTAAGGCCAACAAGCCTTGCTCCAAAGCTTCGGCCAGATGCGTATAAATCGTGCTTTCCTGCAAGCCGCGTTTTCGCGCCACTTGTGCCACAGTAAACCCCAGCCGGAACAAGTTGACCGATTCGCTGACGGTATCGCCGCCATCGGTATCGGCATCGACAAAATCCTTGATGACCTCTAAAAACTGCTCACCGTAGGCTTCCAGCTTGCGGGCACCTATGCCGGAAATCAAAGCCATTTCCTTAACGCTAGTAGGCTTGGCTTCCATCATCGCCATCAAGGTGGCATCATGGAAAATCACATAAGGCGGTACATCTTGGGCTTCGGCGATTTGCTTGCGTTTGGCGCGTAAGGCATCCCACAACGCCACCGTGCCCTGCGGCTTGCCCGCTTTAGCGGCCTTGATTTTTTCCGGCTTGCTGTCTTTGCGTAGCATCAGCTTTTGTTCGCCGCGCAAAATCGGGCGGCAGGCTTCCGTCAGTTGCAAAGCCCCGTAGCTGTCAAAATCAACGCTGACCAGCCCCCGCGCCACCAGTTGCCGAAACACCGAATACCATTGTTGCTCGTCCAAGG
>JACXTQ010000367.1 GCA_016919605.1 Methylovulum sp. | reverse complement strand
TGACCCCCAAACCACGCCCATTCTGGCAACGGACGTTACCAACCGTACTTGTCCATTGCGGCCTTTGGTCACTGGGTTTCGCCTTGTTGCTCTTGCTGCTGCAACGCGCGTGGTTTGCGGTCATCAACCTGCTGGCCTTCCAATTTTTGTTAGTCCTAGTCAACCACGCCAAATTCGACAGTTTACGGGAACCGTTCATCTGCCAAGATTTTGAATACTTTACTGATGCCATCAAGCATCCACGGCTGTATCTGCCATTTTTTGGGATCGCCCGCACTATTGCCGCCACCCTAGGCTTTATTGGCGCCTTCGCTATCGGCATTGCTTTGGAGCCTTCACTCTTGGCGGTACTGACTCCGTGGGTCTTTATCTTCCTATCGACAGGATTGGCTATTATTGGCCTGATACTGCTGAAATGGGCGGAGCCACGGCTGCCTATCCTTAGCTATCAACCCAGCGATGATTTGACCTACCAAGGGCAATTGGCTTTTTTTTACAATTATGGGCGTACGGCATGGCTAACCCGACAGTTGCCTTGCCAAGACAGCCCCTTCCGGCACCCGCCCATTAAACATCCCGACACTTTGGCGCATATCGTCACGGTACAAAGTGAGTCTTTTTTTGACCCGCGTGGCCTGTCAACCACAATAAAGGCTTCGGTTCTGGAGCATTTTGACACCACCCAAAACACCTCTTGCCAATATGGACGCTTACAAGTACCCGCTTGGGGAGCGAACACCGTGCGCACCGAATGCGGTTTTTTGACCGGATTTAGCCCACAGGAACTGGGCGTACACCAGTTCAACCCTTACCGTTTGCTGGTAAAATATAGTGTCCCCAATTTGGTCGGCTATCTTAAACAAATCGGTTATCACACGTTGTGCATCCACCCTTATGTCGCCAGTTTTTATCAGCGTGACCAAGTCTTTCCGCGTTTGGGTTTCGATGAGTTTATTGATGTCAACAGCTTTACCGAAACGCAAAAATGCGGGCAATTTACCGGCGACTTAGCGGTAGCCGAGAAAATCCAAGACTTGCTGGCCACTGCCAAACAGCCGCTGTTTATCTTTGTCATCACCATGGAAAACCACGGCCCCTTGCATCTTGAACAGCCTTTGGCCGATACCAGACAGTTTTACCATACCCCGCCAGAGCCTGGTTGTGACGATTTGACCGTATATCTGCAACATTTGCACAATGCCGATCTGATGATAAAACAGCTTAAGGATAGCTTGTTGGCAAGCCCCCGGGCGGGCCTATTATGCTGGTATGGCGACCATGTCCCGATTATGCAAAGCATTTATCAACGCTTTGGCGAACCTGATGGCTGGAGCGATTATTTTGTCTGGCAAACCCCAACAGCACAGGACCGCCTGCCGCTTAAGCAAAACCTGCCGATACACACATTAGCGCAAGTGTTGCTCAAACACGGCGACCTTGCTGGCACACTTGGCAAGGGCGGTTAGCACCACCCAATTTTTAGGATATTGAGCGTTAAGTGAATGATTTTGAAACACTAGATAGGCCAGCAAGTAAATTGCGGGTCGCCATCATCGGTGGTGGCCCGGCCGGGCTGATGGCGGCTGATGTTTTGTGCCGTAGCCACGTCCAGGTTGATGTCTATGAGGCCATGCCTACTGTTGGGCGCAAATTCCTGATGGCAGGCAAAGGCGGTATGAATATCACCCATTCCGAACCCTTGCCGCTATTTTTGTCGCGCTATGGCGACCATGAAACGGATGTTACTGCCCTGCTCAAGGATTTTCCACCCACCGCCGTGCGGACGTGGCTAACGAAGCTGGGCATCGGCACCTTTGTAGGTTCGTCAGGGCGGGTATTTCCCACCGACATGAAAGCCGCCCCGTTATTACGCGCATGGCTACGGCGGCTACGCGAAGCGGGGGTGCATATCCACACCCGCCAGCTATGGACAGGTTGGGCGGATGGCAATCCCCATAGCTTGGTTTTTCAAACGCCCCAAGGCGAACAAACCCAGTCCGTCGATGCGGTCATTTTCGCCTTAGGCGGAGCCAGTTGGCCGCAATTAGGCTCTACCGGACACTGGCAATCCGTGTTTGCAGAACAGGGTATTCCGGTACAGCCTTTCCAACCTGCCAATTGCGGTTTTGAAACCGAGTGGAGCGATTATTTTAAACACCGCTATGCCGGGCAACCCGTCAAAACGCTAGGTATCCGCCACGTCAACGCCAACGGCGAAACGGCAAGCCAGATAGGCGAGTGCGTCATCACCGAAACCGGCATCGAAGGCGGCTTAATTTATAGCCTATCGTCCACCTTGCGCAACAGCATCAACCGGACAGGCAACGCGTTCATCCATCTGGATTTGCTGCCCGATAAAGAGCTGTCGTGGCTGCGCCAACGGTTAGCCAAACCACGCGGCAAAGCCTCTATGGCTAATGTCCTACGCAAAAATGTCGGCTTAGACGGAGTAAAGGCCGGTCTGTTGCGAGAATTACTACAGGCAGGCGATTTTAACGATCCCGATAAACTAGCTTCGGCCATCAAAGCCTTACCGCTATTATTGCTAGCAACCCGCCCTTTGGCGGAAGCCATCAGTAGCGCAGGCGGCGTGCCTTTTACCGCCCTTAACGAAGACTTGATGTTAACGGCTCGCCCCGGAGTTTTTTGTGCCGGAGAAATGCTCGACTGGGAAGCCCCCACGGGTGGTTATTTATTGACCGCCTGTTTTGCCAGTGGTCGTAAGGCGGGGGATGGCGCGCTTAACTGGCTAAATTTAAAAAATAACGCTAACATTGAGAAAAAACGTATTTTTTGAGTCGAATAGGCTTTGTAGGCGGCTTTTGCTATAAAATCGCCCTCCTATTCATTTACCTATAGCCTGTTTATGAACAAACCAGCCATTTTATTAGGTGTCAACATCGACCATGTCGCCACCTTAAGACAAGCACGCGGAACCCGCTACCCTGACCCTGTACAAGCGGCCTTGGTCGCCGAACAGGCGGGGGCCGATGGCATTACCGCTCATTTGCGCGAAGACCGCCGCCACATTCAGGATCGGGATATTCTGTTATTGAAAGAGCTCCTGCACACGCGCCTGAATCTGGAAATGGCGGTAACGGCAGAAATGCTCGCCATCGCCAGCAACATCAAACCCCATGCCTGTTGTCTAGTTCCCGAAAAACGCACCGAACTGACCACCGAAGGCGGCTTGGATGTGGCTGGCAATCTGGCGCACCTGCATCGGGCTTGTGCCGATTTAGCAACCGCCGGCATTGAAGTCTCGCTGTTTATTGACCCTGACTTTGCGCAGATTGATGCCGCCGTAGCAGCGGGTGCGCCAGTTATCGAACTGCACACCGGCAGCTTTGCCGATGCCCACACTCCCGCATCACAAGCCGCCGAATTGGCGCGTATCCAAGTAGCGGCCCAGTATGCGCACAGCGCAGGCTTGCAGGTCAACGCCGGACATGGTTTAAACTTCCATAATGTCGAAGCCATTTGTGCGATACCACAAATCATCGAGCTGAATATCGGCCATTCGATTATCGCCCAAGCGGTATTTTCGGGCTTGGCTCAGACAGTTAGGGATTTGAAGCTATTGATGCGGCAAGCGAGGGCGGCCATTTAAAATGGCCGTACGGAGTCCAAAAACAGTTTTTGGACTCCTAATTTGCTGAAAACGACTGTTTAACAGCCTCTTTAATCACCTCCAACCAACAGCCACCACGAAGATTGCAACGTTTTCGCCGAATCCGGCTTGCTCACTGAGTAATGGATGCTCTTTTACAATTATGGGGGGGGCTGGTCAGATAGCACTTATCAAAATATTATCTCTTTTTCTTTGTTCTATATGTAGCCTCAATTCCGGCGGCAACGGTCTCCGCCAACCCCTCGGCTTTGGTTTCATCCTCTTCTGTTTCACTGGCAACGGTTTCCACAGGTTCTTCAGGTTCTTCAGGCTCTTCAGGTTCGGCGACAGCTGCGGCTTCCACAGGCTCTTCGATTACTGCGGCAACTGCTTCCTCTTTCATCGGTTCTTCCGCATTCACCTCTTCGGCAACTTCAACAACTGCGGTGACTTCTTCGGCTTCAGGCTGAGCCTCAACTTCGGCGGTTTTAGGCAATAATGGGGTAATAAACGCGATAAACCACTCTTCCCCTTTCACATTATCCAAATCAGGATCATGCACTATATCGTTGGCATCTGGTAAACTGCCTCTGGCTTGGGAGTTTTCAAGCGCTTTTAGGCAATTGTCAAAATCCCCGCGCAAGGCATGAATACACGCCAGGTTATACGAAGCCGTGCCCGCTTGTATCCTATTGGCGGTTTCAAACTGCTGTTGTGCCAAGGTATATAAAATATCGCTGGCATGGGCATTTTTTAGTCTGGCCAAATCCATATACGCCACGCCGCCGTTAATCGCCGATCCCAAATAATCGGGGTTAATTAGCATACAAAAGGCAAATTTGTTAATGGCATCTTGATACAGACTTTCCGCTTGTGCGCCTTCCTTGGTTTTCGCTTGGTGTAACAAGGCAAAACCCCAGTTGTACAAAGCCTCGGCACGAATAGGGTCATCCAGCAATATTTGCGCATAACCGCTATACGCGTTTTTAAACAACTGGTCGGCCGTATTGCCCTCGCTGTTACGCGCCTGTTGGGTTTGTTTGATCGTGGCGGTCAATTTGGATTTTTTCGTAAACGACGATAATAGTGACATATTCGCTCCTCTGGACTAAGTGGTTTCGGACGGGATTGTTTTAGAATAATAGTGTACCCCGACAAGCGTCCATTGTACCCCTACTCTGAGGGAAATTATCGGCACGACGCTAAAAATTTGCCCTGCTCGGAAGTGTGTTTTTTGCGGGTTAGGAACGTGCATAAAATAATCTCGGCGTAATCATTATCGCGAAGCGGTTTCCTCTTTGGAGCGCGGGTATCTTGTCCGCAAAGGCGGGCAAGATGCCCGCGCTACAAGACCCGTACCCTTTAGCGTTTGCCTGAATTATTTCCACCCATTCCTTATTGGCAAGCCGATGGAACTCCATTACTCGTAGCAACCTGATAATTATAGGATTTTTGATGACGATATTAACAACGCATCCACCTGTCCTGGCAAGTTTGGCAGCAGATCCTCGGCAAAAATTCGCCCGTCCTTGCCGCTTCCGCGTTTTGTTATGGTTGGCTGGCCTTACCCGCACATCCTGGCCCTGCACCAAACGAGCGGCTTAAGTTATTACGGTTATTTGTTGCTGTACAATATCGCCTATATGCTGGACGATATATCGTGCTGACTATCGGAGCCATCACCCTCAGCCAGCACCGCTTACAAGAAAAGGATGGCCGCTGGCTAAAACTGATCAGCGGCTTGGTGATGGTAGGGCTGGGCGTGTATTTACTGGTGGCACCATAAATCGAGTTTAAATGCTAGTCCCGCCTACCGTCAAACCATCAATTTTTAGGGTGGGCTGGCCGACACCGACGGGTACGCTTTGCCCATCTTTGCCGCAGGTGCCGACACCGCTATCCAACTCCAAATCATTGCCAACCATTGACACTTTGGTGAGGACATCGGGGCCGTTGCCTATTAAGGTCGCGCCTTTGACCGGGCGGGTGATTTTGCCGTCTTCGATCAGATACGCTTCGCTGGCGGAAAATACAAATTTGCCGGAGGTGATGTCCACTTGTCCACCGGCGAAGTTTTTCGCATACAAGCCTTTTTTTACCGATTTGATGATTTCTTCGGGATCATGCGCACCGGGCAACATGTAGGTGTTGGTCATGCGCGGCATGGGTAGGCTGGCGTAAGACTCGCGCCGCCCGTTGCCGGTGGGCGCTACGCCCATTAAACGGGCATTGAGCTTGTCTTGCATGTAGCCTTTAAGGATGCCATTTTCGATCAGCACGGTCTGTTCGGTCGGGATACCTTCGTCATCTATGCTTAACGAGCCGCGCCGCCCTGCTAAGGTACCATCATCGACTACGGTGCATAAGTCTGAGGCGACCCGCTCACCGACCCGACCACTAAACGCCGAGGTGCCTTTGCGGTTAAAATCGCCTTCCAAACCGTGGCCGATGGCTTCATGCAGCAAAATGCCCGGCCAACCCGACCCTAAGACCACAGTCATATTGCCCGCTGGGGCTTCGCCCGCTTCTAGGCCGACTAAGGCTAGGCGCACGGCTTCACGTCCGTAGCCAATGGCCCGCTCTTGGTCAAGGAAATATCGGTAATCGGCTCTGGCTCCACCGCCCATGCTGCCTTGTTCGCGGCGGCCATTTTCGGTCACGATGACGGTGACGTTCATGCGCACTAAGGGGCGGATGTCCGCCGCTAAAGAGCCGTCTTGATTGGCGACCAAGATGCTCTCGTGCGCTCCAATCAGGCTGACGATGACTTCTTCAATACGGCTGTCAAGTTTGCGGGTGGCGCTGTCCACGGCTTGCAATAGGGCGATTTTGTCGGTATCGGCCAGCGATTTTAAGGGGTTGGCAAATGGATAGTAGCGGGTTGGGATGGTGGCGTGTTTTAGGTTAACCTGCGCGTCTTGGCCTTGTTTTAAGATGGCGTTGACGTTGTTGGCCGCTTCCAATAATACCGGCAATTCTAAGCGGTCGCTGTAGGCAAAGCCGGTTTTTTCACCGGCGACGGCGCGAACGCCCGCGCCTTGTTCGATATTGTGGCTACCTTCTTTGATAATGCCGCCTTCCATCACCCATGATTCGGAGTGGGTGGCTTGGAAATAGATGTCGGCGGCATCCACTGGCACGCTGAGCAAGCGGTTCATGATGGTTTCAATATCGCTGTCCTGCAAACCGGCGGGGGTGAGGATAGCGTTTCTGGCAAGGTTTAATAAATTCATAGTGTCATCCACGCCGCAGGCTAAAAGCGTGCAGGCGGTTTAAGTTAAGGCGGGCAAGACGGTTGGGTCTTATTTTTTTGTGGCAAATACGTTTAAACTATTTATTAAGGAGCGCGGGCCTCTTGCCCGCTAGTTAGCAAGGGGCTAAGCGTTAGGACAAAACGGGCTATGCTTTTAAAACCCCGCGCCGGTTTTCCGCACCCCCTAGGGTGTCCTTATATCATCATCAACTCATCATGCAAGGTTTCATATAACTGATATAACAAAGCGTCGGCATCATCGTCGGCTTCTTGATCTATGGCCCGTTGCTCCAGTGAGTTTTTTTGTTCGGCTTCGGTGGCTTTTTTGATGCTGACGCGGGTTTCTTGCGCGTTTTTGTCAACCGTCACCACATAGATGACTTCTTTTTCTTCTTTGCTGACCAGCGATGTCACCATGCCTACCAAAGATTTTGGGTTGTAGGAGACAAAAAACAAGCCCTTGTCGCGTACTTGGTCAGTGACTTTAATCTGGCTTTGGGTTAAGGCCAGTTTAAGCGTATCCCAAGCCATATCATAAGGTTGTTTGATGTTGATTATCGGCGGTTTTGAGGGGGTCAGGTAGACATCATCCTGCAAGCCTTTTTTATGCTTGCGCTTAGGGATAACGCTATCATCTTCCAATACCACCGGCTCTGTCGTCGATTTATGCGTGACCAGTACCGGCGGGCGCTCAAGCATTTCGGTGCTCCGGTAACGTGGATCATCGCCGCCACAGGCGGACAGGGCTATACTTAAGAAAAAACCTTTAACAATAACCTTCATATCATTCACAGTTAAAACGTCGGTGATTTAAAACAGGAAACGAGGTGCGCACTTGGTTTAGGCGCGTCAGTTCCACATCGGCAATGGCGACACCCTCGCCTTCGGCACAGCAGTCCAGCACCGCGCCCCACAGGTCGATCACCATGCTATGGCCGAAAGTTTTGCGGCCATTGCCGTGCACGCCGCCTTGGTTGGGGGCGATGACATAGCAGAGATTTTCGATAGCCCTAGCCCTTAGCAGCACTTCCCAATGCGCTGCGCCCGTGGCGGCGGTAAAGGCCGCCGGAAACACTAAAATGTCCACGCCTTGTTGGCTCATGGTGCGAAAGAGTTCGGGAAAACGCAAATCGTAACAGACTGCCAAGCCCACCCG
>JACXTQ010000366.1 GCA_016919605.1 Methylovulum sp. | reverse complement strand
TGGCCGCTAGGCTGGCTTTGAGCGGCGGGCTGCTCTTCGGCGGCGGGCTTATCTTTCGGCTTATCTTTGGGTTTAGGCATTAATATAACATGGACGCGTTTGCTATCGGATGATTTTTCGCCCGCTTTGACCAAAGAACTTTTGATGTCATATTCTATCAAATTGCTGCTGGTAGTGGTGTTGCCCTGCACCACCACCGCTTGGTTTTGTAAAATCAGCAGGTTTTTTTTCGGATAATATTCGCCGATCATGGCTTCGCCGACAATGTCCTCACCGCCGGCGCTGGGCGTTTGTTTAAATTTGGCACGGTTGCCGGTGAACACCAGTTTATCGACCTCACCTTTTTTTAGGTAAGCGACCAATTTGTCGGAATTGACACGGATGCTGCCTTGGATAGAGATGACATTGCCGATATAGGTGCTGGTTTCGGTGGCTTCATCATAGGTGGCGGTATTGGAATCAATGGCGATGGGTTGCTCGGAATCGCTTTCCAACGCGTAGCCGACACCTTGACACAGGGCGGTCAGTAAGACTGTAGCGCCGCAAAAAAGACGTTTTTTATCGTTGTGTTTCATATTTCCCTTGCACATGGGCCAGTAATTCAATATGAATGGGGGGCTTAAAAACCAGTTTCATGCCTATGCCGGTGGTCTTGTGGGACGGGCTTAGCAATACGGCTTTGTCATCCGTTTCTGCATAATGAATGTCAGGTTTCACTTTAAGGTTTGAGGTGATGATTTTTAGCGCTTTGTTGTTGCCGTAAGCGTCGCGGGTAATCAACGTTTGGCCTTGGAGCAAAACGTCCTTGCTATCTGCCGACACCACGCCCGATTCGGCTTGGACAACCCACGGCGCCTGCTGCTGATGATGAAAGTATAAGGACGGTTTTTGTAAGCGGGTGGTTTTGTCATCGCTGTAATGGATAACATAATCGGCAAATACGTTCATGCCGACCCGACCGTTGGTGTCCATTTCCCATTTGCTGTAGCCGGTGCTGAAAAAATTGGGGCTATGGGGCGGCAACAGGCGGTTGCCAACAGTCTCCACGTCGGTCAGGCTAAGCAACACCCAACTGGCCAGCGCGGCGCACAGCAGATAAAAATAGCCGGATTGGCCTTTTAATCTCATCATGCCGACTTAGGCCAGATACGCATCAATCATCGCCCCGTAATGGCCTTGGGCCTGCATAATCAGGTCACAGACTTCACGCACCGCCCCTTGGCCGCCACAGCGGCGGGTTTGCCAATGGACATGGTTTTTGACCGTCTCGACGGCATCGTGCACGGCGATAGCCAAGCCCACCCGCGACAGGATGGGCAAGTCCAGCACATCGTCACCGACATAGGCGACTTGGTCAGGGTTTAGCGACAGCTTGGCCAGCACGTCCATAAAGGCGGCGCGTTTGTCTTCGTGGCCCTGATAGAGATGGCTAATGCCCAAGGCGCTCATGCGCAGGCTGACAATCGGCGAGCTGCGCCCTGAAATCACCGCGACTTCGACACCGGTGCGCCGCAGCAATTTAATGCCGTGGCCGTCTTGGGCGTGGAAGCTTTTATATTCGTTGCCTTGCTGGTCAAAAAACAGCTTACCATCGGTCAATACGCCGTCAACATCAAGTATCAACAGCTTGATGGCTGCGGCCTTAGCTAAAACCTGTTCCATCAGACTATACCCGCTTGGATCAAATCGTGCATGTTCAAGGCCCCTATTGCGCATTGTTGCGCATCGACTACGATGAGGGCGTTAATTTTTTTCTGTTCCATGATTTGCATGGCTTCCGCCGCGAGGATGTCGGCGGTGATGACCGAGCAATGCGGGGTCATCACTTCGGTGATGAGGGTACTGTTGATGTCGAGGTTACGGCCCAGCATCCGCCGCAAGTCGCCATCGGTAAAGATGCCGATGACGCGGTTATTGCCTTCCACTACGGCGGTCATGCCCAGTTGCTTTTCGGTCATTTCTAACAGCGCGTGGCTAATCAGCGCCGATTCGGGCACGGAGGGCATGGCCACGCCTACGTGCATGATGTCCCTGACCCGCAACAGCAAACGCTTGCCTAGGCTACCGCCCGGATGGGCCAAGGCGAAATCGTCACGGGTAAAGCCGCGTGCTTCCAATAACGACACCGCCAGCGCGTCGCCCATGACTAAGGCGGCGGTGCTGCTGGAGGTGGGGGCCAACCCTAAGGGGCAGGCCTCTTGTTTGACCGCAACGTTTAGGCAGGTGGTCGCACATTTTCCCAGAGTCGAATGGGGATTGCCGGTGATGGCGACCAACGGCACACCCAGACGTTTGATGATCGGCAAGATGGTCAAGACTTCTTCGGTTTCACCGGAATTGGACAACGCCACCACTACGTCATATTTGGTTATCATGCCCAAATCGCCGTGGCTGGCCTCGCCCGGATGGACAAAAAAGGCCGGAGTGCCGGTACTGGCTAAGGTGGCGGCAATTTTGCTGGCGATATGCCCAGATTTGCCCATACCGATGACAACGACCCGCCCGGTACAATTGAACAAGAGCTTACAGGCGGTGACAAAGTCGTCGTTGATTTGCCCTTCTAAATCGGCGATGGCTTGCGCTTCCACTTGAATGACCGCTCGGCCCAATTCACGGAGTTTGTCATCGTTCAATTTCATTTTCTGCCCCCAAATCGTGTGCGTTTAGTGTGATGACAAAAAATTTCATAAAAACAGCGGGTTGGTGTGTGCCTATCATGAAAGTTAAAATGCCTTGGATAATCTTAAGCCCAGCGGCGATAAGTGAGCGTCAAAATGGTGCTATTATGCCATGCTTATGGTGTTCGCGCTTCATCAGAAACCAACAATCTTATTACGGCAAAGACGATGGCTTTTTAAAGCCCTTGTTGGATAAGGATTTTCGGTATTTTTTAAATCAGATGTTTTATAAATTGACTTCATAATCCATAGTCAGACAAAATAAGCCCTTTAAAATTCCTTACGGCAGTTTTTGAGCAGCATGGCTAACAACGATTATCCTGAAACGGACGGAGCCACCGACCCGCATTTGGTCAGTATCCGGCAACTGTCATTTTTACGCGGCGATAAAAAAATCTTTGATAACATCTCCTTAGATTTGCAACGTGGCAAAGTGACCGCCATCATGGGGCCTAGCGGAACGGGCAAAACGACGCTGCTTAAGCTGATAGGCGGGCAATTGTACCCTAGCGAAGGGACGGTCACGGTGGCGGGGCAAAACGTCCATCAATTGCCCCGTAAGCAGTTATATGAGTTGCGCAAACGAATGGGCATGTTGTTCCAAAGCGGTGCATTGCTGACCGACATGAATGTGTATGACAATGTCGCTTTCCCGTTGCGTGAGCATACCCATTTGCCGGAGTCGATGATCCGCACCTTGGTGCTGATGAAGTTGCAGGCGGTGGGTTTGCGCGGGGCCAGAGGGCTGATGCCTAATGAGCTGTCGGGCGGTATGGCCCGCCGGGTCGCTTTGGCTAGGGCCATCGCTTTAGACCCGATGATGATCCTCTATGACGAGCCGTTTACCGGACAAGATCCGATTGCCATGGGGGTGCTGGTGCATCTGATTAAGGCGCTGAATAATGCCTTGGGGTTGACCAGTATTATTGTCTCGCATGATGTCGCGGAAACGTCGCAGATCGCCGATTATATTTATATCATTTCCGAAGGTAAGGTGGTCGATGAAGGTACGCCTGAACAAATCCGGCAGTCATCTTCGGAATGGACGCAACAATTTATGGCGGGTGCCGCCGACGGGCCGGTACATTTCCATTATCCGGCCACCGATTATGCCGATGATTTGCTGGCAACGGGCAGTCGGCTTAATTGACCGTTTTCCTAAAATGGGTTTTTTTCCTTGCTTTCGAATGGGGTGGCAATAATAAAAATACATAAGATATTGATTTTTAACTATTAAAATTCAGTAGCAAAGGTATTTGGGGTGTCACCTGGTCTCTGGAAACGCCTGTAAATCCAAGGAAATTAACGCCCTAAGAGTGTATCAAAATCATGGGCTTATTAAGCACATGACTTAACAATGCCTCCCAGCGCAAACACCCCAACCCCTTAGAAAACTGCAAGACACCTTGTCATGGAACAAAGAACGCATTACGTCAATTGGTTTAGGGCCTCTTCGCCCTACATCCACGCCCACCGCGACAAAACTTTTGTGGTCGCTTTTGGTGGCGAGGCCGTGCTGGCGGAAGATTTCCAACATCATGTCCATGATTTTGCCCTGCTCAATAGCCTAGGCATCCGTCTGGTGCTGGTGCATGGTATCCGCCCCCAAGTTGACCAACGTCTAAAAAGCACTGCGCCCGCCCGCTTCTATAACCACTTGCGTATCACTGATGATGTGGCCTTACAAAGCGTTAAGGAAGCGGCGGGCTTGGTGCGGGTGGAAATTGAAGCCTTGTTGTCGTTAGGTCTGGCCAATTCACCGATGGCGGGGGCAAAAATTAAGGTCGCTTCCGGCAATTTTGTCACCGCCAAACCACTGGGGGTGATTGATGGCATAGATTATTGCCACACGGGGGAAGTGCGCCGAATTGATAGCGTGGCGATACACCAGCAACTGGATCAGGATAATGTCGTGCTGATTTCGCCGATAGGCTATTCACCTAGCGGCGAGATTTTTAACCTGTCCGCCGAACAAGTGGCGACAGCGGTGGCGATTGCCTTAAAAGCCGAAAAGCTGATTTTTTTGACCGAACAGGATTGCC
>JACXTQ010000365.1 GCA_016919605.1 Methylovulum sp. | reverse complement strand
GGCTAAAATTAACCATAAAAAAAACGGGTTTTTACAGATTGGCCGATAGGCGATAGCGGCAATTGTTAGGCAGTTAGTGATTTTTATCACAATTGCTGTTTTTTTAAAGGCAACGCCATGTAAAATAGCCTATCTGAGATCCAAATTAACGTTTACCCACCCATTAATTATTAAAATTTCAAATCAGGCGCATAATTTTTGTGCATCCTCCGAAAAGGCTACTATACTTTTTGAGTCCATTCATTTTATGGTTAAGCCCTATAAATAAAACAGTTGGGTATTGTTATCTATGGATCACATTAATGGTCACTTTTAAGGATATGTTATGAAATGGTTTAGTCATAAACAGAATACGGTTCTGAGTATTGATATCAGTACGGCGGCAGTAAAAATGCTCGAATTGAGCCGCCTAGGGCCACGTTATCGGGTGGAAAGTTACGCCGTGGCACCGTTACCTAAAGATGCGGTGATTGATAAGAATGTCACCAATGTCAATATGATTGCTGACACCATTAAAATTGCACTGAAACAATCCGGCACCAGTTTAAGACAGGCCACCGTGGCGGTGGCCGGCTCTTCGGTCATGACCAAAATCATCCCTATGGACGCGTCTCTTAGCGAAGATGAAATGGAAGAGCAAATTATGATCGAAGCCGACCAATATGTGCCCTATTCACTGGATGAAGTCAACTTTGACTTTGAAGTGCAGGGCTTTAATGAAAGCAACCCGGGCATGGTTGACGTGTTGCTGGCGGCTTCCAGGCGGGAAAACGTCGATAACCGAGTCGAAGCCCTAGCCAAAGCGGGCTTAAAAGCCAAAATTGTTGATGTTGAAGCCTTTGCCATGGAAAACGCCTTTTCCTTGCTCACCGAACAGTTTGCCGATTCCATAGAAGGCCAAACCGTGGCGATTGCTGATATTGGCGCGACCATCACGACACTCAATGTCCTGCATAGCAGCCGCAGCATTTATACCCGCGAACAAGGTTTTGGCGGCAAGCAATTGACTGAAGAAATCCAGCGCCGCTACGGCCTTTCTTACGAAGAGGCAGGATTGGCAAAACGCCATGGCGGCTTGCCCGACAACTACACCACCGATGTTCTTGACCCGTTTAAAAGAGCCATGTTGCAACAAATCCAACGTTCTTTGCAATTTTTTGTCTCATCAAGCGCCAACAGAAGCATTGACCGGATAATCTTGGCCGGCGGTTGTGCTTCGATACCCGGTGTCGATCAACTGATTGAAAAAAATTTAGGGATACCGGTCTATATCGCCAATCCTTTTCTAAACATGAAGCTATCCAGCAAAGTAAAGCCACAAGTTTTAAGCAATGATGCCCCCGCCATGATGATTGCCTGTGGCTTGGCATTAAGGAGTTTTGACTAATGGCAAAAATTAACCTGCTCCCTTGGCGCGAAGAACTACGCAAGCAGAAAAAACAGGAATTTTTTAATGCCTTGGCCCTAGGTGTCCTAGTCGCCATTATGGTACTCGCGGTTATTCATGGCTATTTTGAAGGCCTAAAATCCCATCAGGAGGCCAGGAATAAATTGCTGGAGAATGAAATAGTATTGCTGGACAAAAAAATTGCCGACATTAAGGATATTGAAGAAAAGAAAAGCAAATTGCTTGCTAAAATTGACCTCTTACAAAAACTTCAGGAAAGCCGCCCTGAAATCGTACATTTATTTGATGACATCCCCAAGGTTACTCCCGATGGCGTGTTCCTGACCAAATTTACCCAAACGGGTGCCGATTTGGCCTTTGAAGGCAAATCCCAATCCAATGCCCGGGTTTCGGCAATGATGAGGAATATTGAAGCCTCGCAATGGATGAACACCCCCAGCCTCACCATCATCAAAATACCCGACAAAAGCAATCCTGACCAATTGAGCGACTTTGCCCTGCATGCCAAACAAGGCAAAAAAACCGTGGAAACTGCTGACAGCAACCCCAATGTCCGCACCAAGAAGAGAGGCCAATAATGAATTTGTCGGAAATAAATTGGGATTTTAACGCCGTAGGCCAATGGCCCTGGCCTCTCAAGGCAGCGGCAATCGCCCTCACTAGTGCCGCCGTTTTAGGTTTGGGGGTTTATTTGCACACTTTTGATCAAATCAAAGAATTGGAAGCCACTGAAAAAAAAGAACAGGAATTGAAAAACAGTTTTGAAATCAAACAAAGAAAGGCCGTCAACTTGCAAGATTACCAAAGCCAATTAAAGCAAATTGAAGCCGAACTGTTTGAAATGATCCGGCAAATGCCCACTAAAGACGAATTGGCCAGTTTGCTGACTGACATTTCACAAACGGCCTTGGCCAGCGGCCTGGAAATACGTTTGTTCAAACCGGGCTCACCCATCCACCGGGATTTTTACGCAGAACTGCCGATCAGCATTGAGGTGATTGGCAAATATCAGGAACTTGGCCTGTTTGTCAGCGGCTTGGCCTCATTGCCCAGAATCGTTACCCTCCATGATGTCAGCATCATCCCCAAGGACAAGGAAAAAGAGAACAAACAGCCATTAAAAGATCCCAAAAAAGAGGATATCGTGGTTAGGACAGGCGACATGGTTATGAAAGCAACGGTCAAAACCTATAATGAGAGCACCGAAGCCCCCGCTCCCGCGAAAAAGGTGGTCGGCACTGCTGCAAAAGGTAAAAAGTGATGAAACATAAACAATTAGCGTTGACGGCCCGTAAACGGGCAACCCAACTTGGTTATCTTGTTTGCCTCTTATTAATTTCAGGCTGTAGTGACGGCAACTTTTCGGATTTGGACAAATATATCCGCGAAATCAAAGCCAGACCCAAAGGCGCCATAGAAAAACTGCCGGAAATAAAAATGGTCGAACCTTTTTTGTTTCCGGCCGACACCTTACGTGACCCATTTAAACCATTGGAAGAACCCGAGCCTAGCCAAAATGAAGGCCCGTCAACAGGCAATGGCTTAAGGCCGGATTTCAACCGCCGCAAGGAAGAGTTGGAAGCGTTTCCGTTAGATGGCCTCAAAATGGCAGGGACAGTGGTGATGAAATCAAAACTATGGGGCTTGGTGAGGGCCAGTGACAAAACTATCCACCGGGTTCAGGTGGGTAATTATATGGGCAAAAATTTCGGCAAAATCATTAGGATCAACACCGACAAAATTGAATTACTGGAAATAGTGCCAGACAAGCCGGGCAGCTGGCGCGAACAACAAACTTCCTTATCGTTGATACAGTGATTTTGGGGACAAAGAATGAACAATAAACAAGGTAGCATCATGTTGAAAATAGAGTGGCCTTTAGTGGCCAGGATGGGTTTGGTCTTATTGCTATGTATCTTTCACATTGCCCCTGTTAAAGCCAGTGACTTGACCTTATCCGGGATCGATGTCGCCACCTTGGCGGGGGACAAATTGCAGATACAATTGGCGATGAGCGCAGCCGCCGTTGAACCTAAAATATTCCATACCGACAATCCGGCGCGGATCGCCTTGGATTTTCCGGGTGTGAAAAATGGTTTAGGGAAAAAAATATTCCAAGTCAACCAAAACGTGGCGACCAACATTTATATCGCCGAAGCCGCTGACCGGCTACGAGTCGTCATTAATCTGACCGAAGCCACGGCTTTTGAAACCAAAGTGGCGGGCGACAAAGTCTTTCTGACCATCAGTAGGGGGCAGCCGAGCGCCAGCACAGCAGGCAAAAGCACGTCCGCCCTGCTGCCAGCCACCCTACGCGGCTCCAGTCCCGCTATTTCCAGTTTAATGCCACAGCAAACCATTAGTGGTTTTGACTTTAAACGTGGCCCAAAAGGCGAAGGGCGCATTCTCATATCCCTAGCCAACCCCAATACCATTGTCAATTCCAAAGAAGAGTCGGGCAAAGTCATTGTCAGCTTTGTCAACACCCAACTGAGCGGCAACTTGGCCAAACGGTTGGATGTTTCTGAGTTTGCGACACCGGTGAAATTTATTGACACCGTATCAAAAAACAACCAGACCACCATGACCGTCAGCACGCAAAATGACCTGTATGATTATTCTCTGGTACAGTCCGATGGTTTGTTGACCGTTGAGTTTAGGCCTTTGACAGACGAAGAAAAAGATACCTTGGAAAAAACCCGTGTCAAATATACGGGTGAGCGGCTATCGCTAAACTTCCAAGACATCGAAGTGCGGAGCGTGATTGCCATCTTGGCGGAATTTACCGGCCAAAACGTGGTGGCAGGCGATGATGTCACCGGTACGATCACCTTAAAATTGGATGACGTGCCTTGGGATGAAGCCCTGGACTTTGTCATGATGACCAAAGAATTGGGCAAATATCAAACGGGCAATGTCACGCTGGTTTCGCCGCTTGACAAGATCAAGGATTATAAGAAAAAACAACAGGAAACCGAAGCGGTAGTTGAGCAGTTGGACCCATTGCTCACCGAATACATCCAAATCAATTACGCGAAAGCGGAAAATTTTAGGAACTTGCTATATGGTTATGACAGTGCTGCGTTTAGCAGTTGCGGGGTCAGGATGCGTACCGGTACAGGGGCGGGAATTAACAGCAGTGCCCCCCAACAAACCACGCAAACCCAACAAACCCAACAAATGCCGCAACTGCAACGTCAAGGCACTAGGGGCAACAATAATAACGACAACAACACCCAAACCGATGATAAATACCGCCTACTCTCTGAACGCGGTTCCGCAGTTGTTGACTCCCGCACCAACACCTTAATTGTCCGCGAAACGACAAAACGGCTGGATGAAATCAAAAAAATGATCGCCAAACTCGACATTACCGTCCGGCAGGTCATGATCGAATCAAGGATAGTCGTTGCCAGCAATTCCTTCGCCAGGGAATTGGGGGTCAAGTTTGGTACTGCCGGAGCCGCGTCAATTACTGGTGACAGCTTGTTTGGTTTTGGCGGTAAAAACACGGCGGGGGCTTTGCCAATAAGCGAGACTACTAATGGCGTGACCACTGTCACCCCTGGAGGTGTTTTTTTAGGTACGAAAAGCGACACCTCCACCATCCCTAACCAATTGGTTGATTTGGGTACCTCCGCCACTCCCTATGGGGCATTGGGCATGACCTTGGTAAAAGGGGCGGATTATGTGCTTAACCTTGAATTGTCGGCGTTACAAGATGAAAATCGCGGCGAGCTGATATCCAACCCCAGAGTGATGACCACAGACCGTTGCCAAGCCAACATCCAACAAGGTGTGGAAATCCCTTACCAAACCTTCAGTGCCAACCAAGGGGCGAACATCCAATTTAAGGAAGCCGTGCTCAAGCTTGACGTGACCCCGCAAATCACCCCCAACGGCAGCATCATTATGGATTTGTATATTTCCAAAGATGCGGTGGGGGAGGTCACCAACAACGTGCCCAGTATTGATACCCGCAATATCAGGACATTGGTGCGGGTCAATGACGGCGAAACGGTGGTGTTAGGGGGTATTTTTGAAGGCTCCACAAGCAATACCCTTAATAAAGTGCCTTTCTTTGCCGATTTGCCGGGCATTGGATTTTTGTTCAAAAGGACTAACAATACTGATAAGAAACAAGAGTTATTAATTTTTGTCACGCCAAAAGTGATGAAAGATGACGTTACCAGCAATTGAACCCTTCTAGTTACCGTAAAAAGGGGGCATAATGCCCCCTTTTTATTATAATGGCGGCGGCTTTACGATTGTTCTTCAGACAATCCGCTTAAACCACTATTTTTTTAACCACTCCCAGAGTCTGGGAAATCAGACCAGCAAGGTATTTTGATGACAAAATCAGAAAATATATATTTAGTTGGCCTCATGGGTGCCGGAAAAACGACGATAGGCCGACAACTCGCCAAAGCTTTAGCCGTGCCTTTTTATGACAGCGACAAGGCTATTGAAGAAAGGACGGGGGTTGATATCCCGACTATCTTCGAATTTGAAGGTGAAGAGGGCTTTCGGGACAGGGAGCAAAAAATGCTCCAAGAACTGACCAAAATGCAAGGCATCGTACTGGCTACCGGCGGCGGGGTCATTCTCCGCGAGGCCAACCGCAACCTGTTAATCAAAAACGGCTTCATTGTTTATTTGCAATGCTCAATCGAGCGCATCCTGGAGCGCACCCGTCGTGACACCCAACGCCCTTTGCTTAAAACCGAAAACCCTAGGGAACGCATAGAGACTTTGTTCGTCCAACGCGAACCTTTGTACTTGGCCTGTGCGGACTATAAAATTGACACCGGCATTATGCAAAGCAAAGAAGTTGTCGAACACATTCTGACCGCCTACCGTGCCATCAACCATCAACCGCAATGAAAAACTTACTCGTTGAATTAGGTGACCGTAGTTACCCGATTTATATAGGTTCCGGCTTATTGCAACAACCGGAACTGTTTAAAAAGCATATCAAATCCAAACAAGTCCTAGTGGTCACCAACACCACCATCGCTCCACTGTATTTGGACAGATTGTTAAAAAATCTGTCCGGCTATACGGTCGAAACCGTGGTTTTGTCCGATGGCGAGCAATACAAAACCTTAGAAACGGTAAGCACCATTTTCGACAAATTGCTGACCTGTAAATTCAGCCGTAATGCGACCTTGATTGCATTGGGCGGCGGCGTGATTGGCGATATGGGCGGTTTTGCCGCCGCCTGTTACCAACGCGGCATCGCCTTTTTACAAATACCGACCACATTATTGGCACAAGTGGACTCATCGGTCGGCGGCAAAACCGGAGTCAATCATCCGCTGGGCAAAAACATGATCGGCGCGTTTTACCAACCGCAGTGCGTGATTGCCGATGCCGATGTATTAGACACGTTGGACGACCGCGAATTGTCCGCAGGTCTTGCGGAAGTGATCAAATATGGCCTGATTAGGGACATCCACTTTTTTGAATGGCTGGAAGACAATATCGGCTTATTATTGGCAAGGGACAAAGCTGCCCTAGCCTACGCTATTGAGCAATCCTGCCTAAATAAGGCGGCGATTGTCGCCGAGGATGAAACCGAAACCGGTGTCCGCGCCACCTTAAATTTAGGCCATACGTTTGGCCATGCCATAGAAACCGGGGCAGGCTACGGCACTTATCTGCACGGTGAGGCGGTGGCGATAGGCACCTGCCAGGCCGCCGACCTGTCAAGGCGCAAAGGTTGGTTGACCGATGCCGATGTGGTACGAATTATCGCCTTGTTCAACAAAGCCAACTTGCCGGTCACGCCACCTACGCAACTGGATGCCCAGCACTTCTTGGAGTTGATGACGGTGGACAAAAAAAATATTGACGGCAAAATTCGCCTCATCCTATTAAGCCAAATCGGCTTGGCAACCTTGCCGGGCTATGTCGATCAGACTCTGCTTGAACTAACCTTAAGGCATTATGGCAGGCAGTGATAACGTTAGTGATCGGGTGCAGTTATCAAAAGGCGAACCGACTTATCCAGACCAGACATCATTGATAACCGTGGAGCG
>JACXTQ010000364.1 GCA_016919605.1 Methylovulum sp. | reverse complement strand
CTGTTGCGCGTAACGGGGGTCTACGGGGCGTATTTCTGCATCCGGCAAGTACACGAGGCGGCAGTCATGTTGTAAGACTGCACTGAACCAGGCATCGGCGACAACACCGACTAGCCGTGCGCTACAGGTGTCCTCCCAAATGCGGCAAGTGACCGGCTCCCCTAGGGCGGGAGTTAAGGCCAAGGTCAAGTCAGGGTGTTGGTCGGCACTGATGATAAGTTGCCCCTCCTCTAAAGCCGTTTTGATTAAAGCCATAGCGGGCAGACGGCGCTGGCTGAGAAATTGCCCGTCGGCATCAATCAGCATCCATTGCCTGTCGTATTGCAAGCCAGTGGCGTGGACGGGCCAGCGGGCGACGCTGATACCGGCCAGGGATTTGATTGGATAGACGATAAGTTGGCTTAGGGTGGGGTGGCTCATTTGAAAACCAACTTGGTCTGGGTGTCCAACAGGTAGTCGCCCAGTTCGTTGTTATAGCGGTCGAACTTTACCCCGTAGTGGTTGGTGGTGTTGGCGGCGATACGCACGACTTTGGCCTTGATGACAAAAGCCTTGCCGGTCTTGAATTTGAGCGTTAACGACAGGGTCTGGTCAACCTTGAGTTTTTTCTCCGATTGGATCAGCACGCCTTTGCTGGTGATGTCGATCAAGTGGACCGGGAAGTGCTTGCCGTGGCTAAATAACCCCAAATCGCCGATGGATGCGTCGATGTCTTCGCGGACAAAGCGGGTGGCGATGCGGTGGTTTTTGACCAAATCTTCGGGGAAGTTAGCGTTAAACAACACGTCCAAATCATTGGTGCTATCAAAGTTTGTCATAATGGGGGACCCTTGGATATGAAATATCCTTTTATTGTCAGTGAGTAAGGAAAAATTTTCAATTAAACCGAGGTTTTTTTGTGAAAAGGTTAAAAAAAATTTTCTGAATCGACTAGAATTAGATGGCTAAATCTCTTAATCTTAAGGAAAAAAGCGTGTTTTTAAAGGCACTATTTCACACATTATGTTTTTTTCTGGCATTTATTTTTACCACGGCCTCAGCCGAAAACAATCAAGTTATTGATATTGCTTATTTAACTCAGGAAAAAACGCCACCACCACAGCTCTCGAATTTAGATGTTTTTATCAAAAATAAGGGGATTTTCGGTGCACAACTGGCAATCAGTGACAATAATACCACCGGGCAGTTCACCCATCAGCAATTTCGCCTGAAAGCCTTCACCGTACCTGTGGACGGCAAGGTGGACGAGGTGTTCGCCACGCAGATCGCGGGCAAATACAGTTACTTAATCACCGTGTTGCCCGCAGACGCTGTGCTTAATATCGCCGATACCGCT
This sequence comes from Methylovulum sp., assembly GCA_016919605.1. GTDB lineage: Bacteria > Pseudomonadota > Gammaproteobacteria > Methylococcales > Methylomonadaceae > Methylovulum. The sequence continues at coordinate 8,671 of JACXTQ010000364.1, read as the reverse complement.
GCCGGTAAGGAGCTGTTGCTGTTTGATGCGCAGACGACTGATGACGCTTTGCGCAACGGGCAATGCCGCGCCAATGTCCTGCATATTTTGCCTTCGCGCAGTATGCGGGCGGATGCGCTGGCACAGTATATGATGAAAAAACGCTGGGACAAGTGGTTTTTGGTGGTGGGCACCAGTGCAGCTGACCGATTGTTTGCCGATGCCCTAAAACGCGCCGCCAAGCGTTTTAATAGGGAATTGGTCGCGGAAAAAACTTGGGAGCATACCTTTGATGCACGGCGCACGGCGCAATCGGATGTGGCGGTGTTCAGCCAAATTGATGATGATTATGATGTGCTGGTGGTGGCCGATGAACAAGGCGAATTTGGCGAATATCTGGACTACCGTACTTGGTCGCCGCGTCCGATCATTGGCAGCCAAGGCTTGGTGGCGACCGCGTGGCATCCGACCCATGACCAATGGGGCGCGACCCAGTTGCAAAACCGCTTTCTTGAGCAAGCCGGACGGGCGATGGCGGAAGAGGACTATGGTGCCTACATAGCGGTACGCGCCATCGGCGAAGCGGCCACGCGTACACACAGCGCACAATTGCCAGCACTAAAAAACTATATGCTGGGCGAGCGTTTCGCCTTGCAAGGTTATAAAGGCAACCCTTTATCGTTTCGGGCCTGGGATGGGCAACTGCGGCAGCCGATATTATTGGCGGCGGCGCGTTCTATGGTTGCGGTCGCACCGATTGAGGGTTTTTTGCACCAAAAGACCGAATTGGATACCTTAGGTTTTGACCAACCCGAATCACAGTGTCACTGGAATCAGTAAATTATGGAAACCATGCCTACTAACAATCCTACAATCGCCACCTGTATTGCCAAGTGGCGATTAACCTCATCCACCAGCCTTAAACAATCGCTGAGTATGGCTCTAGGCGGCTTGCTGTTGCTGGGTATGGGCTGCGCGGGTGCGGAAACGGTCTTTGTCACTCTGGAAAAAGACAATGCCTTGGCGGTACTAGACCCGCTGGCGGGCAAATTGCTCACCACCGTGCCGGTGGGCCAACGGCCTCGCGGCATTGCCATCAGCCCCGACAATAAAGTGCTGTATGTGGCGACCAGCGATGACAACACCATCAAAATGCTCGATGCCAGCACGTTTAAGGAGCTAGGGCGGTTGCCGTCAGGGGATGATCCTGAAACCTTCGCATTAAGCCCTAAAGGCGATTTGCTTTATGCCTCCAATGAAGATGACAGCTTGGTCACGGTGATTGATATTGCCAAAAAGCAGGTGGTCAAACAAATCAAGGTCGGGGTGGAGCCGGAAGGGATCTCCGTCAGCCCTGATAACCAATGGCTGGCCAGCGCCTCGGAAACCACTAATATGGTGCATTGGATCGACACCAAAACCCAAACCATCACCGATAACACGCTGGTTGACCCACGCCCCCGCGCCGTACAGTTCACCCCCGACAGCCAACAATTGTGGGTCACTTCGGAAATGGCGGGGACACTGATGATCTTGGATGTCAAAACCAAACAAATCATCAAGTCCCTCACCTTTGAGGCGGCTGGCGTCACCGCCGATAAAATGCAGCCTGTCGGTATCGCCATTGATAAAGACAGGCGTTATGGCTATGTCGCCTTAGGGCCGGCTAACCGCGTGGCGGTGGTCAATGCGCAAACCTTTGTGGTGGAAAAAATGTTGCTGGTTGGTTCCAGGGTCTGGAACTTGGCGTTTTCACCCGACCAAAAACGCCTGTACACCACCAACGGCGTAAGCAATGACGTTTCCATCATTGATCTGGACTCGCAAACTGTCACCCACTCAGTCGGGGTTGGCACCTACCCGTGGGGTGTCGCCGTAAAACCATGAAAGCGACTATTGCCCTAGCGGTTGACCAGCTAAGCTTTGCTTACGGTGCCAAAAAAGCCTTGGATCGGCTCAGTTTCCAAATTTATGCGGGTGAATGCACCATATTGTTAGGCCCTAACGGGGCGGGCAAAACCACCTTGTTTTCCCTAATCACCCGCTTGTATGACAGCCATGATGGCCATATCGCCTTATGTGGCTTTGATCTCCAACAGCAAACCTGCAAGGCTTTGGCAAAATTGGGGATTGTCTTTCAACAGACCACCTTGGATATGGATATGTCAGTCATGGACAACTTGTATTACCATGCAGCCTTGCATGGCATAGGCCGCAAACAGGCCGGCCAACGCATAGAACAGGAATTGCAGCGTTTGAATATGTGGGAGCGCCGCCAAGAAAAAGTGCGCCAGCTCAATGGCGGCCATAAACGCCGCGTCGAAATCGCCAGGGCCTTGTTGCACCAGCCTTCCCTGTTGCTATTGGACGAGCCGACTGTCGGCTTGGACGTGCCCAGTCGGCAAGCCATTGTTGACTATGTCCACCAGTTGGCACGGGAAACAGGGCTGGCCGTATTGTGGGCCAGCCATCTTATCGATGAGATTTATCCGGGCGACCATTTGCTGGTGCTGCATAAAGGCCAAATAAAAGCCAATGGCACAGTCAACGAAGTGTTGGCATTGACCGGAACGGCCTCGATCCGGGAAGCCTTCCAACAACTGACCCAAGGGGAAGCGGCATGAGTGTCACCCATTATTGGCGGGCGTTGTGGGGCATTGTCGGGCGCGAGCTATGGCGGTTTGTCACCCAGCGCGAACGCTTTGTATCGGCATTGGTCAGGCCTTTGGTCTGGCTGTTCGTATTTGCCGCAGGCTTTAGGGCGGCCTTAGGATTGGCGATCAGCCCACCCTATGAAACCTATATCTTATACGAAGTCTATATCACCCCTGGCTTATGCGGCATGATCCAATTGTTTAACGGCATGCAAAGCTCCTTGTCGATGGTCTATGACCGGGAAATGGGCAGTATGCGCATCTTATTGGTTAGCCCGTTGCCGCGCTGGTTTTTGTTGCTCAGCAAACTGCTGGCCGGAGTCGGCGTATCCGTCCTGCAAGTGTATGTGTTTTTGGCAATAGCGTGGGCGGATGACATCCACGCGCCGTGGCAAGGTTACTTGTGGGCCATGCCCGCCTTGTTGCTGTCCGGCCTGATGCTGGGGGCGTTAGGTTTGCTGTTGTCCTCGTTCATCAAACAACTGGAAAATTTTGCCGGCGTGATGAATTTTGTGATTTTTCCGATGTTTTTCTTGTCTACAGCGCTATACCCGTTGTGGAAGCTAAAAGAATCCAGCATCTTGCTGCATCAGATCGCGCAATACAACCCGTTTTCGCAAGCCGTGGAACTGATCCGCTTCGCCCTGTATGGGCAGCTTAACCTCCATGCTTTGATCTATACCTTAACCGCGTTTGCGGTGTTTATGGCGGCGGCCATTTTTGGCTATAACCCGTCTAAAGGCATGATGAGCCGCAAAGGCGGGGCGTGATAGCAGGACGGACAGTATGGCTAAGGCAGTGAGGGCCTAGTCTGCTCCGGTAGCATCCGATAAAACCATAACAAGGGGCTGCCCGTCTTGCCAATAACAGCATCCTAACCATAGCTAATCCTCCGATGATTAGCTATGGTTTTTAGTATTTTCTGCATTTAGGCGATATAAAGACCGTAAATAAAAACGATAAGCCGTTAAATCAGTTTTATTGCCGCCTTTCAACTAGGATGGATGCGTCTTCCCTCCTTGAACATGACACAGCCAAGCCTTTAATGTTAATAACAAAGGTGAAGCAAGCAAGGTAGCCAATATCAACTATACTTAAAAATAGGCTGGGCCAAGGCGGCACTCACACACTAACAGCAAGGGGATTTACCCTCTGCTTTACGCCATTAACCCTTTTCAAATAACCGGGTGGGTAATTCATTGAAACATTCTTTTTTTCTTGTCATTCCAAAACAGCAAAACAATCCGCAGCGATTGCGGGAGTTTGATGAAAAAATTTTGAAGCAATGGATATCAGAACTGCCGATTGCCAACCCCTTATTGGCTTCGCGGCTGATGTATGACTATCTGATCGAGCTTAATACCATAAAAATGCCAGCACAATTGCGCTTGGACACGTTGGAATTGTTACGCTCCAGCTTTCTTGCCATCGAAGAATACCTGCGCTCACGCTTAGTCAAAACCGCCTTCCCCAAGGAAGAGGGCGAGAAGAAAACCTTGCGGTTTTTGATCACCCTAGAGCGCGAAAACACCCTAAGCTACTGGATTGCCCTAAAAGAACTCAGCGGACAATCGCTGAGTTGGTTTCAGGGCAAGCCTATCACTTTGGCTATCCAGCGCTGCCTTAAGGGCTTAAGCGAAATCATCCATAGCCATTTTCTCATGGGGATGGCTGTCCCTGACTGGATATGGATGGATTTGCACTCACTCTACAAACTCAGCGTCAAACTTAAAAAACAGACCACGCAAGTCCCCACCAACGATGATATCAATCCCGGCCAAAAAAGCAGTAGCCCCGAAGAAACCTATATCGAAGCCGTCCTGTTGGCGTTAGTTGACAGTAAAGGGCTGATGCAGCGGGAAATCAAGCTGGCTTATAGTTTTATCCAAATGCTCCACGCCCACATCAGTCTTGAAGACGAACCGGTCACTCTGCATCCCTACCAGTGCGTGCTCCTGATTGATGAGGATAAACCACCGCTGTTCCAACAAGGGCGTACCCCGATAAAATCGGATTCAACCCAGCTATATGTTGATTTCAGCCGCCTGCACCCAGCGTTGGATGCGTGGCAAGCCAACGCCAATGCGTTGGAATCGCGGTTTGCCGCCTTAAGTATGGCAGGGGGCGCACATGAAAAATGGACGCTGGAGCTAGTCGCTTACCTTAAGCAACGCTGGCAAGGCCAAGTGCTGGAAAGTGCGCCGCTATTTGAAGATCGCCTGGACCGCTATGTGGCGATTGGCCTGAACGCCACCCACACTTTGCAAACCAGCACCGAGATGCCCTCCCCTGAAGATGACGATGCCGAACTGCTCGCCCGCTCGGTCTCTAACCGCCTGCTATCGTGCACCTTTAAGAAACCTGGCATGATGTCCATCGGCAACCTCATCAGCTTTAGGAAAGCCGACATGCCCGTCAACAGGCGTGCCTTAGGCATTGTGGACACGCTGGTCATTGAGAAAGATGAGGGCAAACTGAGTTTTGGTATGCGCCTGCTGACACCGCAAGCCATCGCCGTCAATTATTTTGCCGGCAACGGTGCCAGCGCGGCGCATCCTGACCATCCTGAACGCTTTAAAAAAGCCCTGATTTACCAAGTCAAAGAACCGGAACCCAAAAGCTATCTCATCACCGACACTTTTTTGCTAAAATCAGGCGATGCGATCAACCTCTTCGTTGACCATGAAGAATTTAACGTCACACTGAAAAACAAGAAAAATATTGGCTTGGGCTACTGGCAGTTCGAATGCGCGAAAACGTCTGACAAAAAGAAAATGGACAGCCATTAAAAAAGCTATTACTTTATCAGATGGATTGGCCTTAGCTAAATAAATGACAATTTCCCAACAAAGCCCTTGAAAAGATTTTTCATCGTGGTAAGTTGGTAAATTAAACAGCCGCGCCTAGCCACCACCCTTAAGCCAAAGGAGGAATGCCCGCCGCCCCTGTTTGCCCACCTTTGCACACTGCCCGCCGCGCTTGCAACCATTAAGTGTATAAATATAACAATAACATTGAATTATCGTGAGGATGAAAAATGAGTAATGAAGAAAACACCAACCAAACTGTAGAAAGCGCCGCCCCTGCCGAAGCCACCGTTGCCCCCGCAGCACCGGCCAACAGCGCGGTCAGCAACCTGATCGCGACCGCAATGGCCCTGAAAGAAAGCAACCCGAAAGTGTTTTTTGGCGTTATCGGCGGCGGTGTCGCCCTGCTCCTGCTGATCATGATGAGCGGCGGCGGTTCCGAGCCTATAGCAGGGCCGGTCATGAAAAACCTAGTCGTCGGGCAACAATACGTCCTAAAAAGTGCCAACGCCTATGACGAAAAAGCCACTGTACGCTTAGTATCCGTACCTGGCGCTATTGCCGCCTACGATGACACCGAAGAAGCCGACCGTAACGGCGCTTGCCAGCATATGCCTCAAGGCACAGCCGTCTCCGTAGTTGAACTGCAAGATGCCTATGGCAAGAAAAACAGCTACGCCAAAGTCCGCATGGAAGAGGGCGATTGCAAAGGCAACGAAGGCTGGGCCTTATCCATTGATGTCCAATAAATAATATGTGTAACGATTTTTTATAAAAAATGTTGACAGCCCTTAAAAAATCCTTATAATAAGCAAAATAAATTGCAGCGCGGGAATAGCTCAGTGGTAGAGCACAACCTTGCCAAGGTTGGGGTCGCGAGTTCGAATCTCGTTTCCCGCTCCAATAGATTCAAGAAAAAGCCGCGAACCTCGCGGCTTTTTTATTTCGAGATACGGCTGCGTAGCAAAATGGTTATGCAGTGGCCTGCAAAGCCATCTACTCCAGTTCGATTCTGGACGCAGCCTCCACTAGTGGATTCAAACAGATTCAACGAAGTGCAGAAACCCGCAAGCTGTCTGGCTTGGCGGGTTTTTTATTGTCCAGTGATGTGCATAAGATACATTAAAATACCCCCAAACGATGGGGGTATTTTTAGAAATATACCCGCGTCTTTCCAGTTGGCTTAACAAGTAAGCTTTTTTAAAAACACGCCTTCATCGCCACACCAATATCGGTAGGCGAGCTGACCACTTCAATGCCTGCGGCTTTCAAGGCGGCAATCTTACCCGCCGCCGTGCCTTTGCCGCCCGTGACTATCGCCCCGGCATGACCCATGCGTTTGCCCGCCGGTGCGGTTTGTCCGGCAATATAGGCGACCACGGGCTTGGTGACATGGGCTTTTATATAATCGGCGGCTTCCTCTTCTTCGCCACCACCGATTTCGCCGACCATGACCATGCCTTGGGTCTGGTCGTCGGCCTGAAAACGGCTGAGGACATCGACAAAGTTCATGCCATGCACAGGATCGCCGCCAATGCCGACGCAGGTGCTTTGGCCTAGGCCTTGGGCGGTGGTCTGATGCACCGATTCATAGGTTAAAGTACCGGAGCGGGAGACAATGCCGATAGAGCCGGGCAGGTGGATTTTAGCGGGCATGATGCCGATTTTGCACTCGCCGGGGGTGATGATGCCGGGGCAATTGGGGCCGATAAGCAACGCCCCACTACCCGCCATCGCCGCCTTCACGCGCAACATTTGCAAGATGGGTATGCCTTCGGTGATGCAGACGATGAGCGTGATACCTGCATCCACAGCTTCTAAAATCGCGTCTGCGGCGTAAAACGGCGGTACATAGATCACGCTGGCCGTCGCACCAGTACCGTCCACAGCGGCTTGTACGGTATTAAATACCGGCAGGCCCAAATGGGTTTCGCCACCGCGCTCAGGAGTCACGACCCCGACCAGTTGTGTGCCGTAATCCAAGGCTTGTTGGGAATGGAAAGTGCCTTGTTTGCCGGTAAAGCCTTGGCAAATGACTTTAGTGTCTTTGTCGATCAATATGCTCATGCGGCCTCCGCCAGTTTTACCACTTGTTCCGCCGCGTGCGCCAAGTCATCGGCGGCATATAAATTGAGTCCGGTGTTGCTTAGCAACGCCCTGCCCTGCTCGACATTGGTGCCTTCCAGACGCACGACCACGGGTACGCTGACATGGATTTGTTTGATCGCCTCCAAAATACCTTCGGCAATCACGTCGCATTTGACAATGCCGCCAAAGATATTCACCAGCACGGCTTTGACATTACCATCGGACAAAATCAATTTAAACGCTTCACAGACTTTTGCGACCGTCGTGCCGCCGCCGACATCCAAGAAATTGGCGGGCAAACCGCCTTTTAGTTTGACCAAGTCCATCGTCGCCATTGCTAAACCGGCACCATTGACCATACAGCCAATATTGCCTTCTAACGTGATATAATTAAGGCCAAACTGTTGCGCCTCGTTTTCCTTATCATCTTCTTGCGCCGGGTCTTTCATCGCCAAAATATCAGGATGCAGGGCCAGCGCATTGTCATCAAAATTGATTTTGGCATCCAAGGCCAACAATTGGCCGCCATCGGTTTCAATCAGCGGGTTGATTTCGATTTGGCTGGCATCTTTGGCTAAAAACAAATCATACAAACCGTGCATGATCGCCGCCAAGGCTTTCTGCTGGGCACCTTGCAAACCTAGCGCGTAAGCGACTTTGCGGCATTGGTAGCCTTGCAGGCCAGCCGCCGGATGCACAGGTACGGTCAAGATCAGTTCAGGGGTGTTGTGGGCGACGGTCTCTATGTCCATACCGCCAGCAGCCGAGGCAATAAAAATCAGCCGCTCACTGGCGCGATCCAACACCAAGCTTAAATAGAGTTCGCGTTTGATGGGATAGGTTTTTTCAACCAGAACCGAAGCGATGGGCAAGCCTGCCGCATCGGTTTGTTGTGTCACCAAACGGGTACCGAGCAAATCACGGCTGTATTGGCCCACTTGTGCCGCCGTGGTTGCCAATTTGACCCCACCGACTTTGCCCCGCCCGCCCGCATGGACTTGGGCCTTGACCACCCAGCCCCCGCCACCTAGGTGTTGCGCCACGGCTTCGGCCTGCTCTGGCGTACTGGCGGGCTGACCTTCGGGTATTGGGATTTGGTACTGCTGAAACAACTGCTTGGCCTGATATTCATGGATATTCATT
>JACXTQ010000363.1 GCA_016919605.1 Methylovulum sp. | reverse complement strand
CCTGAAACCCGATACCTTAAAAACCTTGTCCTCGCCGTTATGCGGTTGCAGCACGGAAACGGCGGGGCACAGCGTACCCCAAAAATTGAAGCAACCGAACACTTAGCCGCCCAGAGCCTATACTCTAAGCGGTCAAGTTTTTGTTTTTTAGAGCCTGGGTCTCTTGACCACAACCAGCGGGCAAGATATGCCCGTGCCCATCTCAATAAAAACCAAAAATTTGACCGCTTAGAGTATATATTATGTCCGTATACTCCTATAATTGGTAAGGGAGTTTTTTTGCCGCCGCACCCTTTTTTGCAATGGTATGGGCGTGTATATACTCTGAATGGTCACGTTTCCGGTTTTTGGAGCTTGTATCTCTAGCGCAACTAGCAGGCAGGAGACCTAGGCTCCCTCCCACTAAAAACCGAAAATGCGACCGTTTGAAGTATAGTTGGAAAAAGGCCCGTCAACATTCCGCCACCCGACTATAACATCCACTCTATGACTACTTCCGGTTACGTTCTTAATCCAGCAGGGCCAGACACTTTTACATCCGCTACCTTGCAAGGTTATCTGGATGGCATTTCAGCAACAGGGGAATTGAACGGTTGGGCGTATGACAGCACTGACCCACTCCGGCGGCTGGTTGTCCATTTGACCGTTGATGGCATAGCTATGGGGCAAACGGTAGCGGGGCTGATGCGTGAAGACCTGTATTTTGCCGGAAAAACGGATGGCTCTTGCGCCTTTACTTTTAAAAAAATCCCTATCGCCGTACTCAAGCGGCTTAAGCTGGGTAGCCAAGTCCAGGCATTTTTTGATGCCGGACACCACCATGAACTGATGTCCAGCCCTTTGGCATTAACGGCGGCGGCAGTCCGGCAACTGTATTGCTCGGCACTTGACCCTCTCCGTGATGATCTGACGCTGGCCGAACAACAATTCGCATTGCCGGAATTGCTCAAAGTTTTACACGTTACCGATACTGCACAGGAAGAAGAGCGCGCTTACACTTACTTGCTGGGATTTTGCCGCCATTTTTTGCGCTTGGGGCATTACTCATGGTTACACGGACAGTTGCGCCCGGATGTTCTCCAGACCCGTTGCAGCTTAGGGCTTCCGGTATTTGAGCTGATTTTGCTACGCACCATTTCCAGCCAAGCGAACGGTTCTTTAACGATGGACGAACTGCAATGGCTGGAAACCGCGTTGCATGGCGAAGTGCGCAGCAAACATCACTTTACCAACGCCTTGTATGCCGACATCATGTGTGACACCATTATTTGGTGCTACCGCGATAGCCATTTCATGCCCTTAAACATGGCCGATCCGCTAAGCCCATTGGCTTTCCGGTTTTTATATTTGTTGGGGCTCACCCTTGCCAACCTTTACCAAGACTTGCCCTTTGCGGCAAATGTCTTGGATTTCATCCGCCGCAATAATGCCCATACCAACGAACGCTTACTGCTGGAGCAGTGTGGCAAAATAAACCGCTGCTTAGGCAGGAATTACGAAGCCATGCAAGATTTTGCCGCCGCCATCAAGGCCCATTCAGAATCAGCTTTTGTTTACCAAGAAACGGCCGCTTTGCTGGCCATCCTGTGTGAAGGCCGCATCAATGCCATCCGCCAATCCCTGCCGCACATTTTGGCGATGTTGTTTAAAAGCTTCCTGCTCGATCCGCACCGTGGCGGCAAACTACAATATCTGGCCGATCAATTTTTACGGCAATTTTTCCAAAACAGTGTCGGGCATACCAAGGCGATGGCAAAAGCTGGCGATATTTGTGCTGCACTGTCGGACAGGCGTGAGGATTTGGCGGCCTTGTTTAGCGCAATAGAATCTAGCCAAGCTTTTGCGGGTCAAAGCCACTACCAAGGCCCTGCGGCTAACCGTAAACCCGCCTCCCGGCGCTTTGGGCATATCCTATTTATTGGCTCCAAAGACCTGTGGCAATGCTACCAATACCGGGTGCAGCAAAAAATGGACCAGGCCCATAGCTTAGGTTATCAAACAGGGTACAAGGATATTGACACCTTGGATGATGATGCTTGGAAACGCGACATGGCGTTTACCGATGTCGTTTATATCTGCCGCGTACCCGCCGTGTACACTATTTTTAAATTGGTCGCTTACGCCCGCCAACTGCATATACCGGTCATTTACGATATTGATGATTATTTGTTTGATGAGCGCTATTTCCCCGCCCCGCTGGCATCCTATGCGGGGACGATTGATGAGGAATTCCATACCCACCTGGTCATGGACAATCCCTTTTTTGCAGCGGCCCTACAGCTTGCCGATAGGATCACCTGCTCCACCCAACCCTTGGCGGAACGCATCGGCGCCGTGGTCGGGCCGGACAAAAGGGTGGCGGTGCATCCCAATTTGCTGACACCTAGCCTGCATTTGGTGGCACGGCAATTTAAGAAAACCCAAAAATCCTCGGAAACGATAGAGCTTTTTTACGGCAGTGCCACCAAAGCCCATAAGCAAGTCATTTATGAGGTGTTTGGCCCAGCCTTGGTGCTTATCTTAAAACGTTTTCCCGCCGTTAAATTTACCGCCTTCGGTTATTTTCAATTGCCGCCCGAATTGGAGCCTTATGCCGATAGGATTGAATTTAGGCAACCGACCTCAGACCGCGATTACTATTTAAAACAGCTTAGCCAAGCCGACATCAATATCGCCGTATTGGAACAAGACCCGTTCACCGATTGCAAAAGCGAAATAAAATGGTTGGAAGCGGCCGTTTTTGGCATACCCAGCATCGTCACCCCTACCGGCACATACCGGCATGTGTTGCAAGCCGAACAGGAGGTGCTGTTCGCCGCCACCACGCAAGCCTGGCTGCAACAGTTGACAAGGCTGGTTGAATCCGCTGAATTGCGCCGGCGCATTGGTGAAAATGCGCGGTGTTATGCTCTGGAACACTATGCCCCTAGTGTGGGGGAGAATATCCTTAAGCAGACCTTGGCTGATTATTCGGCATCCCCCTCCCTTATCCGGGCAACACCAGCCAAGCCGCGCTTATTGTATGTCAATGTGTGGTTTGCTCCGCAATCGGTCGGTGGGGCGACACGGGTATTTGAATCGCATGTGCGGATGTTGATGGAGACTTATGCCAATGAGTATGAAGTTTACATATTGACCAGCCAACTCAATCCCGAACACTTCGCCCCCTATTCAATCGAGCAATTTTTGTATGGCCCGGCGTTAGTGACCCGTTTGAATGTACCGTTACGCGATTGGTCGGACATTCAGGATGAAGCCATTTATGCCTTTTGTTTGGAGTTCTATGGCAAATACGGTTTTGACCTCATCCATTTCCATGCCTTGCCTGTCTTGACCGCCTCGGTGGTTGAGGCCGCATTGGCCTTAAAAATCCCTTACCTTATCACTTTGCATGATGGCTGGTGGTTGTCAAAATACTTTTTTTTGATTACCGAGGAGCATGAGTTAATCAACACCCGCCAAGCATTTGCCGACATAGGCACGTTCGCCAGACAACTGCCTTTATATCGCCTCTTAAACACCGCCAGCGCCGTGTTGGCGGTATCTGACAAGTTCCGCGACATTTATGTGGATGCAGGCATCACCCAAACCCAAACCAATGAAAATGGCCTGGCCTTGTTTCCGGTCTTGCCGCGTAGCAAAGACAGCCTTTCCACCGCCCCTAAAGTCCGTATCGCCCACATTGGCGGGGCCAGTTACCATAAAGGTTTCGACCTGTTTCGGGAAGCCGTGGTGCAAGCCAACCTTAAGCATATCGAAGTCCATATCATTGACCACAGCCTAGAGTCCGGCGAGGTTTATCATGGGCAATGGGGCAGTACGCCAGTGATTTTCCGTCCGAAATATAAACAATCTGAAATCAATGCCATGTATGCGGCGATGGATGTGTTGGCCGCACCGTCAATATGGCCTGAGTCCTATGGTCTGGTCACCCGCGAAGCGGCTTACGCGGGGGTGTGGGTGATTGCATCCGATAGGGGTGCAGTCGGCGACAGTGTTGACGAAGGTGTCAATGGCCGGGTGGTTTCGGTTGATGACGTGACGGCCTTACAAGCGGCTTTACTGGAAATTGATGCTGATCCAGAGCGTTTTTTGAAACAATGCCCGCAAAAAACCGTGCGTACAGTTGCCGGTCAGGTCGCAGACTGTGTGGCATTGTATCGGGAAATTTTGGCGGGCGGCCAAGCAGCCCAGAACATGCAGTGACACTGCCAATAATAAGAGCATTTATGATTTTTTTAATGGCCGGGCGCAGACTGCCAGCCTTTCGGGGACGCGCAGCCGTCATCCTGACAACAGGTGCAAGAGCCGTTCCCATTCCAAGCCGCTTCATTTTTCAGTAGTGGCGGCAATGATGCGGTGGGCGGTGTTTATGCCACTTTGCATGGCATGGCTCATCAGCATGTCCCGCCATTCTCCGTATTTGCCACAGACGTACACGCCGTTTTGGTTCAGGTAAGCAACCATTAACGCCAAGGCCGCCCGCGTCTTATGGCCATAAATAATATGCCCGTAACGGACATTGTGCAGCCATTCGACAGTGATAGAGTCTTGGCTGTCCAAAATGCCCAATTGTTTCAGGCCTGCATAAATCCGTTGCCGGACTTCTTGCTCCGAGAGCGGATAACGTTGTGGATGATGCGCGACTTCCACCGTCAAACTGTCAGAACCGCCGGGTGCGCAAGCTTTTGCATAATGGCTAGGGATAGTCACCCGATAAAAGTCCGTGTCTTGCCTAGGGATGCGCCCAATTGCCCAACTGGGTGATAAGGGCTTATCAAGCCCTACATTCAAAATATACAGGGAGCTGAAATTAAGCTGTTCCGCCGCCGCCGTTATGGCTTTGGGAACATTTTTTATCAATGAAATGATGTCGGGTAACGGCAAAGACAAGACCAGATGCTCAAAAAACGCTTGGTGGTTATTGGCAAACGTCACTTGTTTTTTTTGCAGGTCAATTTCTGACAAAACATGCTCGAAGTGCAGCCGTCCATGTGGCAAAGTAGCGCTCATGGCGCGTGGCAAATGGTCGATACCGCCAGCGCGGGGATACTTGAAACGGGCATCATGGCCGCCGCAAGCGGACTGTGTACCGGTCGCGCCCACGCCAAACAACTGGGCCAACGCAGGCGGTTGGATGCGGTTGGGCATTGAGGCATCAATATCCGTCAAAGGGAAACGTAGGCGCTTAGTCTCATAGCCTTGAAAAAACAGCTCAAACAGCGTTTGCCCGGATTGGGAAAGGATGTGCTCCTGAAAATTGCCGGGGGTTGCCGACGACCGTTTGGCATTACGGCACAGGATATCCGAAAAAACCCGCAGCCTTTGTGCCAAAGGCAAGTGATGCAAATGATGCTGGATAGGGGCGGGAATGCTGAGTATTTTTGCGGTATTAAGAAAAATGCTGGATTGGCAAGCGCAATCTTCAAGCTCCAAGCTTAGCCGATCAAATAATTTTGGCGTGTCCAAAATGACATGCGGCCCATAATCGAACGTAAACCCGTCCATACGCTCGCTTCGGGTCAGTCCGCCAGGCATAAGTTCTTTTTCAAATGCAGTAAAACTAAGACCCTGTTGTTGCAATTCCATTGCACAAGCCAAACCACTGACCCCCAAACCAATCACTATAATTTCTGACATCGCTTATTACCGGTTAATACGGAAAAAGGCAGTATATCAACAACCGAACCTATTTAGGCCAATCTTATGACGTATCTAACGAAAGTGCCTATAATTTTTGGCCAGACTTAAGCAGGGAAGTTATTTTATACTGCAAACAGTCAGATTTTAGGTTTTTGGACACGCTCCTCCCAATAAAAAACGAAAACTTGACCGCTTGGCACCTAGCCTATTAGGCGACCTTATGGTGTGTCATATTTTTTTACACCCCTTTGCCGCTTACTTGTCATTAGCCCCCCCATCACTTACAAGTAATTGTATTTATTTTATAAAAAATATACGGTATAAAAATTGCTCTAAAACGATATATAATACTTGTACTGACCATAAAAACTACAGGAAACCGGAGATGGCGTGTTAGTATTTGCCAAAATCCCATAAATCACCAACATATTAGGCGGACATGGAACCCAATGGGGCAAGATAAGCGATGACCAACCGATGGGCTACACGTCAGGCAAAAAAAGCTGTCAATATTTTTTGCATTCCGGTCTCCTTAAACCCCTATAGGGTCTAACGCCCTAAAATACGAAACCTTCGGCCATTGGGCCTAAGGCAATATAATCCCAACCTTAAATTTATAACCATGAAACGTCATTTAATGCTTGCCCTGCTGATGCTCAGTTCTGGCTTGGCCCAGGCCAATTTGGTCAACAGTAACCTATCAGGGTTTACGGCCATTGGCAGCGCCGAACTCTCATCGGTCGATTACATCAACAATCAAGACACCGGGGCGGCTTTTCAGGCCAACCGCATTCAGGCCATCCCTGGCAGTGGCGGCAGCACCAGCGTCGTCAATATGGCGGACACTTGGAATATCTATGATGGGATCAACCACACGAGTTACTCCGGTGTGGCCACGGTTGTCAACGGGCTAATTGCCGGACAAACTTATGCACTGAGTTTCTACGAATCCGCCGCCAACCGCACCCCTGCCGGTTCCGGTAACGCAGGCTTTACGACCACGGGAGTCACCACCAAATTGTTTTGGGCGGTTTCATTAGGCGGTGGCATTACCATTAACAGCACCCAAGTCACGATTGACACCAGTAGGGATTATGCCTTGCCTTGGGCGCTCGTGACGATGAATATCACCGCCGGTGCGGGCAACAATTTGTTGAAGTTTCTCGCCAACTCAACGCTAGGCGTTGCCCCTGAACCGCTGTTGTTACTGGGCAATGTCACGCTGACTAAGACCGTGCCTGAACCCAACATCATTTGGCTGTTATTTTCGGGTGTGTTGGCCGCGTCAATGTGCCTAAAACGCCGCAATAGCGCTATTTGAGCGCAATGCCCTTAAGCCTGTCTCCGCTCAGCGGGCGGATTGTGCCAATAGGCGTTTGATGTCGCCGGAAACCATCCTAAACCAATGGGGTTATCTGCTGGCAGGCCTTGATGAAAAAGCCTTGGCGTTGGCGACCTGGTTTCTAATCGCCCTGGTTGCCATCGCACCGCTAGAAAAAATCTTTTATCTCAGGCGGCAAAAGCTGTTTCGGAAAAACTTTATGACCGATGCGTCCTATTTGTTTCTGAGCGGCATTTTTCCGTCTTTTTTATTGGTCATCGCCAATGGCGTCACCGTTATTGGTTTCCGCTCGCTGTTGCCTGCCGAATGGTTTGCCACTGTGCAAAGCTTGCCGGTGGCCGTGCGCATAGTCGCCATTATCGCCGCCGGGGATTTTGGCTTTTACTGGGCGCACCGTTGGGCGCATGAAATCCCTTTCATTTGGCGCATCCATTGCATTCACCATAGCCCCACCGAAATTGACTGGCTAGTCGCCACCCGTGTGCATCCGCTAGAAGTGGTGTTTTTAAGAAGCATCAGCTTTATTCCGGTCTGCGGCTTAGGCTTGGTGGATTTGTCCGGTGGCGAGGCCGAGGTTTTCTCGTTGCTGTTGCTCTCGTTCAACAACATCTGGGGCATTTTTATCCACGCCAATGTCAAATTTCGCTTTGGCTGGCTGGAACATATCCTCTCCACCCCCCACTTTCACCATTGGCACCATGCCAACGATAGCCCGCTGGTGGTTAATAAGAACTACGCGGCGCTGTTGCCCGTTTATGACCGCTTATTTGGCACCTTGCATCAACCCAAAAGCCATTTTCCGGCACGCTATGGCATATCAACCTACTTGCCCGAAGGTTTGTGCAGGCAATTGGCTTATCCTATTGTTTGGTTGTGGCAGAGAAAGTAGCGTTGTTCGTTTAAAAATGCTCCCCAACATAGCGGGGTGCTTGGAATGCCCCTTAGCACTTGATACCGTAAAGTCAGGGATGTAGTGGGCGATCCGGCTAAAAATGCTAAAATGACCACCGAGCAAAAACAGCCTTTGCCTAAATCTCCGTTATACGGAAAAACCCTAATGCCAAACGTAAAGGGGCAGCCCATGATCGCCTTAAACCCCCAAACAGAACAACAACTGCAAGAACTCGCCGCACAAACCCGGCAAACGGTACAACAATTGATTGACAGTTTTATCCGTGACTTCCAAGAAGAACAGCTGAGTGTCCGGCGTGCTGATGAGTCTTATGCCCACTACCTTAACAGCAGCGAAAGTTTTTCATTGCAGCAAATAAAACAAGCAAATGACTTGGCAAGTTAGTTTCACCGCTATGGCGGCGAAGCAATTCGCCAAACTCGACAAGCCAGTGAAACAGCGGATTATGGATTTTTTAGAATATCGTCTCGCCCCGCTTGAAAACCCAAAGCAATTGGGTAAGGCCTTACAGGGCGGCTTGTCGAAATAGGGCATCGAAAAGAGGTGTATAAATGAGGGTGGTGCGGTAAAGTGCATTACACCCTTACGCAATGCACTTTACCTCGTTAACATTCGAAGGAATTAAAATTGGCAACTTGGTGTGACATGTGGGAAAAGGTAAAAAACCATGAAAATGGAGGGCAATCGAGAACTTATCTTGTTAGACAAAAAAACTTTCCTAATTCTCCTACCTACGTCCTGAAAGAACTTAGTAGACAAAAAGATCTCGACAGACGAAAAAGAATGTATCGTGAGTATGCAATACTTCGAACACTAGAATCACCACAAATACCAAAGGTTATAGATTCAAATGCCGATAAATTCGATGAGCTAGAAGAAAAGCTCTACATTGTGATGGAGCATATTGATGGAATTACTCTTGAAACAGCAATTCAAGAAAAAATTGTTACCTGTCTTGAAGATAACATTTACATATTTCATCAACTACTTGAAACACTTGAGATTTGTCACAATAACAACGTAATTCATCGCGACATAAAACCCGACAATATAATCCTAAGAAATAAATCTCCCCGAAACATTGTTTTGTTGGATTTTGGGCAATCATTTAATGAAGCAAGCGCAAATGAATCTATAACGCCAGACAGCGAAATCATGGGGAACAGATTCTTGTCATTACCTGAGTTTTCAATTCATTCTGGCACCAAAAACGACAAAAGATCAGATATTACTATGGTACTTGGTGTGTTTTTCTTCTCTCTCACCGGAATATTCCCTCGCGTTCTAATTGATCACGATGGAAAATTACCGCATCAACGCCATACAATTCAAACCGAGAAAATTAGAAGTCATTCATTAATAATTCGAATGTTTGATATGGCATTTCAACCCAAAATAAATGATCGCTATCAAAGCATTAGTACAGTTATGCGGTATTATGTAGCAAAAGCACAAAGCCATCCCTAACATAACCAATTAAAATACAAGCCATTATACACCTAAACAGGAAAGTAAATGGCAGAAACCCACGTCATAAGCGCACTGGTGGCGAAGCGTTCAGAGCTTGCCGGACAGGTGGCGCACCACAAGAAAGAAGCGGCGCGGCTCTTGGAAGACGTTAAGCTTTTGG